>JAUNKI010000058.1 GCA_030532815.1 Leptotrichiaceae bacterium | reverse complement strand
TTGTGATTTTTTAGTGAATGGAGTGTTTTTGAGTTTAGAAATAATTTGTGTCGGCGGTTTTTTGTCAAACTTTTTTCCAAAAAAGTTTGTATTATTCTAAGCATAATGAATATTTTTGAGTGATAAAAAATTTTGTAGCCGATAGCAGGAGTGTGAGGGCGGCGATGAGCCCTCACGGAGAAAAAGTTGAGTCGTCGGTTTTTTGTCAAATTTTTTTCCAAAAAAGTTTGGAGTATTTTGCAAAGCTTTTTTCAAAAAGCGTAAAAATAAATTTGAGGGCTTATTATCGCCCTCACAAAAATATCATTATTTCCATACTTCTATCTGTGTTGTAATTACTATTTTCACACTTTCAGGATCGACACATTTTATAAAAGATTTCGCAGCGTTGTCACTGAAAATCTTTTTAGAAGCAATTTTTAAATGCTCCGCTGTTTCCCAATGTTGTATCATTATCCAAGTATTTTTTTTCTCATCATAAAGAAGCTCAGTGTCAATAAACCCGTCCTGTTTAGAATGAAAATTCTTTTCCAGACTGTCAACAATAGAAATAAATTCGTCTCTTGTAACATTATTTATAGATTTCAATGTTACCAGTTCCGTTATAATTGACATAAAAACACCTCCTTTCTTTATATATTTTAGTATAAAAAAAGGAGACTGTATTGAATAAAAAGGACATTTACTTATAATTACATATTAATTTTTCCTTTATAGTCATTTTTTCTCGAATAAAAGTACTCGGTGTTACTCCTGAAAATTTCCTGAATTCCCTTATAAAATGAGACTGATCTGCAAATCCGCAGATATAGGCTATTTCAGAAAATTTCTCTATTTTTTTGTAAATAATTCGATTTACAGCTTTTTGAAATCTTATTATAGAATGTAACGTTTTAGGTGTATAACCTGTATAACATAGAACATTGCGTATAAATGTCTTCTGATTTATCTTATTATTCTGGCAGAACAATTCTACTGATGTATTTTCATTACTCTTAAAAAAACTATACATTTTCTGAATTTTCTGTATTTGTTTTTTAGTTGTTTTAATTTCCTGAAATAATACTGTTTCTATATTTTTTACTATATGTTCATCATTTTCTCCCTTTAAAACCGCATTTATCAATTTTTCAGTTAATTCCATTGATAAATCTGATAAATTAATAATTTTATCCTGTATATCCCGTAACGATTTATTAATAAAAGGATAAAAACCGAAAGGTTGAAAAGATATTCCCCAAATATTCATATCCCCTTTCTGATAAATATAACTGCACTTTTTTCTTAATCCGTTTACATGTATAAAAGGAGCAATAATATATTCATTTTCTATTTCATAAATTATTTTGTCCGAAAAATTTATTATGATATCTATACAGTCAGTGGGAAGTAATTTATGATGGATATTTTCATTTTCAGCTTCAAAATGCCATATAAATTTTATCCATGGCTCAATTAACTTATTTTTTATAGAATAACGTATTAAGGAAGTCATTTTTTTACCTTCTTTCTATGATTTTTATCAAAAACTTTTATAAATTATGATCACAAATAAAATAATCCTATTTCTATTTACTTTTATAAAATTATAGAATATATAAAGCATATACATGAATACACTTTTATAATTAACAATATATCATTAATCTAACTCATTTTCAAATTAAACAGAAAAGTTAAAATATTTTGTTAATTGTAAGTATATTCCCGAAACCGCTTTTCAGTATATTTTCCAAAATTTCTTTTTTTCACACTCTTTGAAACATATATTGCCTTAATCTACATATTCTATAAATGAATAATTTTTTCTGAACATTTTAAAATTTCATCATATTTTTCATCATATTCACTTAAAAGCAAATCTTACTTCCAATTCTTTCATTCGGAGTTTCTTTTATTTCCGCACTTTTTCTTAGCTTTTCAATAATTATTATATACGAATAATTCAGGTAATTCAATTTTATCTTAAATGTTCAAAAAGCTGAAATTACAGGAAAAAAGTCAGATATTTTATTTTTTCTATTGCAATTATTACGTTTTAAGAGTAAAATATGAAAGTCATATAAATATTATATATTAAAGGAGGAGTTTTTATGAATTTATGGATACTTATAGGTATCGTTATTATTGTTGTAGGATTTACTTTAAAATTAGATGTACTCGCTGTTGTTCTTACTGCGGGAATTGTAACGGGACTGACAGCAGGGTTAAAATTTGATGCAATCCTTGAAATTATAGGAAAAGCTTTTGTTGACAATAGATTAATGTCTATTTTGCTTATTACCTTTCCTGTCATAGTTATACTTGAACGGTACGGTTTAAGGGAAAGAAGTGCCACATTAATCAGTCAGATGAAAAATGCCACAGCAGGGAAAATTATGGGCTTCTATATGATTATCCGTTCCCTTGCAGCTGCTCTTTCTATAAGAATCGGAGGACATATACAGTATATCAGACCTCTTATTCTGCCTATGTCCGAAGCCGCCGCTGAAATTGACAAAGGGGAAAAACTCACTGAAGAGGAAAATGAAAAACTGAAAAGTTTAAGTGCTGCAGTGGAAAATTACGGTAATTTCTTCTGGCAGAATGTATTTGTAGGAGCTTCAGGACTTCTTCTTATTCACGGAACATTAAAAGAAGGCGGTTACGAAGTGTCTCTGGAAAAACTTGCACTTTTCTCCATTCCTGTGGGAATTGCAGCAATTATATTTACTATAATACAGGTAAGTATTTATGATAAAAAACTTAAAAAAGAAAAAAATAATTTAAAAGGAGGTAGTAAATAATGGATATAAAAGCATTTTTAAACATATTATCGGAAATTATTTATTTCCTCTGCGGATTGGTAAGTATAAGCACTGCTCTAAGAGGACTTAAAAATGAAAAAGGAAAAATAGGAACTTTTCTGTTCTGGTTTATTTTAGGTATTACATTTATTTTCGGAAAAGTCATACCTTATAAGTTTACGGGAGGATTACTCATAATTCTCGGAATAATTACAGTTACGAAACAGCTTCAGCCGGGAACTTTTCCTGTTATCCCTACTGAATTTAAAATGGCTCAAAGTGAAAAATTTAAAAATAAAATATTTATTCCTGCAGCGTTAATAGGAATTGCGGCTTTCCTCATACTTCAGTTTAAAATCGGGAAAGTATCAATTCCTTCTGCAGTGGGTATAGGAGGCGGTGCAATTATTGCCTTAATTGCAGCCCTAATAATTATAAAACCGAATTTTAAGGAAACAAACGAAGATACGACAAAAATGCTGATGCAGACAGGAGCTGCCGTACTTCTTCCTCAGCTTCTCGCAGCTTTAGGTGCCGTATTTAAGGAAGCAGGAGTGGGAAATATAATATCACAGAGTATTTCCTCAATAGTACCTTCAGGAAATGTTGTTATAGGCGTTATTATTTATGCAATAGGAATGGCATTATTCACTATGATTATGGGAAATGCCTTTGCAGCTTTTTCAGTAATAACAGCAGGTATCGGTATTCCTTTTGTTATTGCTCACGGAGGAAATCCTGCAGTAATAGGAGCTTTGGGAATGACTGCCGGATACTGCGGAACTCTTATGACTCCTATGGCGGCAAATTTCAATATTGTTCCTGCTTCAATACTGGAAATAAAAGACAAGAATGCGGTTATTAAAACTCAGCTTCCCGTAGCATTGGCATTATTCGTAACTCATATATTGCTCATGCTGTTACTTATGGGTATAAAATAAAATGTTTTAAGGAGGTAAGAATATATGAAAATACTCGTTACAGGATTTGATCCTTTCGGAGGAGAACCGATAAATCCCGCTATTGAATCCGTAAAAAAACTTCCTGACAATATTGCAGGAGCGGAAATTATAAAGCTGGAAATTCCTACAGTATGGAAAAAATCCATAGACAAAATAGAAGAAGCGATTATCAAACATAATCCTGATGTCATTCTTTCCATCGGACAGGCAGGAGGAAGATTTGACATTACAGTGGAACGTGTAGGAATAAATATTGATGATTTCCGTATTAAGGATAATGAAGGAAATCAGGTTATTGACGAGCCTGTTTTTTCAGACGGAGATACGGCTTATTTTTCAAATCTGCCTGTAAAGGCAATGGTTGAAAATATTCAGAAATACAAAGTTCCGGCTTCAGTGTCGTATACGGCGGGAACATTTGTGTGCAATCATGTTCTCTACGGAGTGCGTTATCTGATTGAAAAAAAATATAAAGGAAAAAAATCGGGATTTATACATATTCCTTTTTTGCCTGAGCAGGTAACAGACAAGAGAAATACTCCTTCAATGTCTTTGGACTGTATTGTTACAGGACTTACTGCCGCCATTGAAGCTATTGCAACAAATGATAAAGATATTAAAAAATCAGGAGGAACTGTGTGTTAGTCACACAGTTTCTTAACGTTAAAGGTGACGAAAATGACAAAACTGTTTGTATACGGTTCTCTAAGAAAAGGATGCTACAATCATTTTTATATTGAAAAAAATGCTGAATTTAAAGGAATATTTTATGTGAAAGGGACTCTTTTTACAATTAAAAACGAGAAATATCCCGCCCTTGTTTTAAATAACTGTGAAAAAAATACTTCTGATATGTTTACAGTAGGAGAATTATATGAATTTCCCGAAAGTAAAGAAAATATAAAAAAAATTTTTGAAGATATGGACAAAATGGAGGGATATTACGGGAAAGACAATATAAATAACGAGTACAACCGTATTTATCTTGATATATATGATAATAATTACAAAAAATCCGATAATGCCTATGTATATGTCTATAATATGGAAAATCCTTTATTAAAAAACAGTCTCGAAAGTAAAATTAAAGATAATGACTATCTCAACGTATATAAAAAATAAGGAGAAAATAAAATGACCGAAAAGGAAAAAATGATAAGCGGAAAACTTTATATGAGTTTCGGCGAAGAACTGACAAAAGAACGGTTATTTGCCAAAGAACTTTGTTTTGACTATAATAATACAAGACCTTCAAATATTAAAGAAAAAAACGGAATAATAAAAAAACTGTTCGGTAAAGTAGGAAAAAATTTCTGGATAGAATCTCCCTTCATATGCGATTACGGATACAATATAAAAGCGGGAGACAATCTTTATATAAATTACAACTGTGTAATTCTCGACTGTGCACAGGTCACTTTCGGAAACAATGTAATGATTGCCCCGAATGTCGGAATATACACTGCCGGGCACCCTCTTGATCCGAAAAGCAGACATGAGGATTTATTGGAATTTGCCTACCCCATTACTATCGGAAATAATGTATGGATAGGAGCAAATGTAACTATTCTGCCCGGAGTTTCCATCGGGGACAATTCAGTTATCGGTGCAGGAAGCGTAGTTACTAAAAATATCCCCGAAAATGTAGTTGCTGTGGGAAATCCGTGTAAAGTTATAAGAAAAATAAAATTCTGACTTATTAAAAAACCCCTTATGCTTTCACATAAAATTTTCTACTTGGATATTACATATATTTTATTCTTTATTAAAACCCCGACATTCAAAATTTTCCGAAAAAGTATGAATTAATTATACTAAACGAAAAAACAGCTGTCCGAGCAAAGTGAATTTACTCTTTTTTAAACATAATGAATATCTTTGAGAAATAAAAATATTTAATAATATAAATGTGAGAATTCATTCCCGTTTCATATACTTATTACCGACTTTTCTATGCTTTTTACAAAAAGCTTAACAAGGTCTTTCCAAAACTTTTTTGAAAAAATGGTTGAATCGAAAAACTTCCGACTTAAATTATTTCTAACTTAAAAACACTTCATTCACTGAAAAATCACAAATTCTCTATGCTCAGACAATGATTTTTCCAAACATTTATTCTCGTATTTTTTGTTGAAATAATTTAAATGTCGGATTTTAACTTTTATTTCAATTTTATACTTTTATTATCTCATTACAATTCAGCTGCACTTCTGTTTAAAACTATTTCCTTTATATCTCAATTTCTCTTCACTATTCAAATTTTACGACAAAAAGTTTAATATCCATTTGACAAATACAATTCATTATTATATAATTAGAAATATTTTTGCGAATCATTTGCATTTTTAATTATAATTTTATTATTCTGAAAAAATTTCATTTTTTAAAGAGGTGATATGATGAAATTAACTAAAAAGCGTCAGGAAATCCTCGATATAATAAATATATCAGATATTCCGGTAAATGTAAGACTTTTAAAATCAAAAGTAACTTTTGATCTTTCTACAATATACAGATCTCTTGATTTTCTCGAAAAAAATAAGTTTATTTTTTCTTTTGACCTGGAAAATGAAAAATATTATTTTAAAGAGGAAAATGCAAACTTTTTTATATGTAATTCATGTAAACATATTGAAACAATAACTGAATTTTCAAATTCAGAAACTGAAAATGAAAGAAATATACTGAAAAAGAAAGGTTTTTCACCTTTTTCCCATTTGTCCATTTTTAAAGGAAAATGCAATGATTGTGATTAATCAAAACAGTTATATATGAAATATTCATTAAAAAAAATTAAAATAAATAACAGGAGGAAAAAAATGAAAAAAATTTTAACATTAATTTTAGTAGGAGTTTTTATTTTTTCGTGCGGAAAAAAAGAAAATTCCGAAAAAAAGGAAGATACTGCAAAGACTGAAACTGTTATGAAAAAGGAAAAAATAGCGGCAAGTATACCTCCACTGAAATGGATTGTGCAGAAAATTGCCGGAGAGGACTTTGAAGTTATTTCCATTGTCCAGCCAAATATGAACCATGAACTTTTTGAGCCTAAACCTGATGATTTGAAAATTCTGGAAGATTCTAAATTATTTTTCACTTATAATGTACTACCTTTTGAAGAAACAATAGGGAAAAGCCTGAGTAATCCGAATAAAATCACTTACGTCCTTAACGGTATCAGTCCGTCGTTATTCCTAAAAGGTCATCATCATGATGACGATGACCATGGTCACAAAAATGAAAAGCACGGGCATAAAGAAAAAGATAAAAAACACGATCATGACGAAGATTCCATCGATCCTCATGTATGGTTTTCGTTGGAAATGATGCCTCAAGTTGCTAAAAATATAAAAGACAGATTAACTGAAACGTATCCTGATAGAAAGGATATTTTTGAAAAAAACTTTAATGATTTCTCTATTGAACTGGATAAATTTAAAGATGAAATTTCAAAAAAAATGGCTACAAAAACTAAAAAGGCATTTATGATTTATCACCCTGCACTTAACTATTTCCTGAAAAATTACGATATAGAAGAAATCGAAATTGAAAGTGAAGGAAAAGAGCCTTCTGCACAACAGATTAAAGAAATTATAGATGAAGCTAAGGAGCATGGAATAACTACTATTTTAGTCCAGCCTCAGTTTCCTAAACAAAGTGCAGAAGCTATATCAAAAGAAATTCCGGGCTCAAAAGTGGCAGAATTTAATGCAGACTTAGAAAACGTGTTTCAGAATCTTAACTATTTTGTCGATTACCTCGACTAATTAAAAGGCTCTAAAGAAAGGATAAATATGGATAGTTCCGAAAAAAAACTGATTAGTGTAAGAAATCTAAGCTTTAAATATCATAATGATCTTATTCTGGATAATATAAATTTTGATATATTAAAAGGAAGGAATGTTGCAATTCTCGGAAGAAACGGAGGAGGAAAATCCACTTTAATAAAAGTTCTCCTGAATTTTCTTAAAAAAAAATCAGGAACTGTTGAGTTTTTTATTGATAGAAGTAAAGTAGGCTATCTTCCTCAGATTAGGGAATTTGATGCAACATTTCCCATTAACATTTTTGATCTGGTTATATCGGGACTTACAGACAAAAAAAATCTTTTCAGACGTTTTAATGAAAAGGAGAAAGAAAAAACGGGAAAACTTCTGACAGAATTCGGAATTTTTCATTTAAAACATAAATTAATAAGTGAAGTTTCAGGAGGGCAGCTTCAGAGAGCTCTTATTGCAAGAGCTCTTATTTCCTCTCCTGAAATTATTTTTCTGGATGAACCTGAATCTTTCCTTGATAAAGAATTTGAATTCAGGCTATTTGAAAAAATAAAACAGCTGACAGATTCGACACTTGTCATAATTTCCCATGAATTGGAAAAAGTATATAACTATGTAGATTCCATATTCATTGTAGAGGGAAATATAAAAATATATAAAAATAAAACTGAATATTACAAAAATGAAAATATGAATATGCATAAACATTGATTTTTTTTATGTTGAACTGCATATTAACTAAAGATTGGGGAAAAATGAACTTTACGGATTTTTTTGAATATTCCTTCATGAGAAATGCTCTTATTGTAGGATTTCTTTCAAGCATATGTTGCGGAATGATAGGAACATATATAGTAAATAAAAAAATGGTTTTTATTTCTTCCAGTATAAGCCACGCCTCATATGGAGGAATAGGAATAGGAATTTTTCTTATTCATTTTTTTAAACTTCCTATAAAGGATCCTTTAATTTTCGGATTAATATTTTCCATATTATCCGGAATACTCATACTTCTTTTAAAGGATTTTTTTAACGTAAACAGCGATTTGGGAATAGGTATGGTAATGTCACTGGGAATGGCAGTAGGAATTATATTTTCCTTCATCACTCCGGGATATCAGGCGGATATGTCTACTTATTTATTCGGAAATATACTTCTTTCCAATAATACAAATATAATCTCACTTTTAATACTGGATATTATTACCGTAATATTTTTTATTATATTTTATAAAGGTATCGTATATACGAGTTTTGATGAAAAACTATACGGAATATATGGTGTTCCTGTTTCTTTTATAAATTATTTTATGATTGTTCTTATATCGTCAGCAATAATAATAAATATAAAAACAATAGGAATTATCCTTATTATATCAATACTGACGATTCCTCAGGCAGCAGCTTCCATTATAGCAAAAAAATATTCCGTTATTATATTGCTGTCAGTACTTTTTTCCTTTTTAGGAATTCTTTCGGGACTGTATTTCTCATATATACTTAATATTCCTTCAGGACCTTCGATAATAATATCATTAATTATTTTGATTGTTATAGTAAAATTTTTTTCTTTTTTCCGAAAAAACGGTTGACAATTTTATCAATATTTTATATAATTAATTTGTAATGATTATAATTATAAAATAATTTTAAAACAAGGAGAGGATAATAATGAGTAAAACTGTAGAAAAATTAAATTTATATTTGGTAAACTTAAACGTACTTTATAGAAAAGTTCAAAATTATCACTGGAACGTAATAGGAAAAGGATTTTTCACTATTCATGCAAAATTGGAAGATTTCTATGACGGAATCAGTGAACAGATAGATGAAGTAGCTGAAAGAATACTTTCTATCGGAGGAAGACCTTACGGTACTTTAAAAGACTATTTAGAACTTACTACTCTTAAAGAAGCTGAAAATAAGGAAATTTCAGTTGAAAATGTCCTTAATTCAGTAAAAGCCGATTTTGAATCTATGCTTAATCTTTTAAAAGAAACTAAGGAAGTTGCTGATGATGAAAATGATTACGGAACTTCAGCAATGCTTGACGAATATATTTCAGAATATGAAAAAAATCTGTGGATGTTAAATGCCTACTTAAAATAATAGTTTTTAAATTTATTTTGCCTGACCTAACAAAAACTGTTTCATTAAGGGATTAAAAACCTTAAATGAAACAGTTTTTTTATTTTCCAAAAAACGGATAACAAACTTTTTTGAAAAAAAGTTTGACCAAAAACTTCCGACTCGAATTATTTCTAACTCAAAAACATTCCATTCACTAAAAAATCACAAACTCGCTTCGCTCAGACAGTGATTTTTCTTAACGTTCATTCCCGTATTTTTTTCGTTGAAATAATTTGAATGTCGGGATTTTACTTATAATTTAATTATATATTTCTTCACCATTACAGTTTAATTACACTTTCATTTAAAATTGTTTCTTTATATTTCAATTCTCTTCAACGTTCAAATTTTACTGCGTAAAAAATGCGTAAAGTGAGCGTTCTAAAAACATCCTTTTTGTTTTTACAGCAAACAGGCATTTTTGAGTTTTAGTAAAATTTGTGTTGAATTGTTTTTTGATCGAACTTTTTTACAAAAAACGTTGAGCTTCCCTTGTTTTTCCATATAATATATATTTTACATTTTTCAATTCATCTGTATTTTTTGAATTCAATGCACACATTATCATTTTACATTCATTTTTCCAGCTATTCATAATTTCAATTACATTCTCAACGGAACTTTCTTCAATGAGTTTTAGTATCGTCCTTGAAATTCCTACTCCTTTAGCTCCCAGTACTAAGGATTTTATTATATCCAGAGGATTTCTGATACCACCGCTCGCTATTATTTCCACATCTTCCATATACTTTTTTACACTCAGAAGTGATACTACCGTTGTCTGACCCCAATCATTTAAATAGGAAAATGTATTTTTTCTTCTTGCGTTTTCAATATAGGCAAAACTCGTTCCTCCCCTGCCGCTTATATCAAAAGTTTTTATTCCGAGCTCCATTCCTTTTTTTATTGTTTCCTCACTCATCCCGAATCCTACTTCTTTAAGTATAAGGGGAATTTTTATATTTTCTGCAAAACCTTTTATATTTTCCTGCCATTTACTGAAATTTCTGCTTCCTTCAGACATTATAAGTTCCTGCATAAGATTTACATGAATTTGCAGAAACAGGGGATTCAAATCTTTTATTGCTTTAAGTCCCGCTTTATAATCCTTATCCGCTCCGATATTCGTTCCCAGCAGTAGATTTTTATTTTCCTCTCTCACTATTCTGAAAGAACTGTCATCGGGATTTTTAAGTGCCGCACTGTAAGAGCCTGTTACAAAAAGCAAATTACATTTTTTAGCGACTTTTGCCAGTTTCCTGTTTATTTCTTTTCCCTTCTGACTTCCGCCCGTCATGGCATTTATAAAAAAAGGACATTCAAATTTACTTCCTGCAAAATTTACTGAAATATCAATGTCTTCTATATTATATTCAGGTATTGAACAGTGTATCAGTTCCATATCGTCAAAACTGTTGTGTACACTTTCATATTTCAATGCATAATTTATATGCTCGTCTT
>JAUNKI010000057.1 GCA_030532815.1 Leptotrichiaceae bacterium | reverse complement strand
GCATTTGGAAAAACTACAGTTCCTATATCTCTTCCGTCAAGTATAACATCTTTCGCTTCGGAAAGTTTTCTCTGCAAATCGACCATTTTTTCTCTTACTTCCTTAATTGCTGCAATTTTTGAAACATTTTCCGAAACAGCCGTTTCCCTTATTTCTTCACTGACATCTTTACCGTCTAAGTAAAATCTGTCTTTTTTTACATCAATATCCAGACTTTCAAGAAATTCGTTTATTTTATCTTTATCCGTCAATGAAACTTTTTCATTTAAAAGTTTTAAAGTAAACAGTCTGTACATTGCTCCTGTATCGAGATAAACTATTCCGAGATTTTCGGCTATCAACTTTGAAATGGTACTTTTTCCGCTTCCTGCAGGTCCGTCAATTGCTATTATCATAGTATTCCTTCTCCTTCATATTCAAATACAAGTGATACCCAGTTATTCTTTTCATTTCTGTCAATTTTTCTTAGCTTATGATTTTTTGTTTTTTCAAGAAAATCTTCTTCTTTTTCTTTCAATATTCCCGAAAAAATAATAACTGAATTTTTTTTCAGAACTTTTTCTATATTTTCAAGTAATTCCGTTAAAACATCTACAAGTATATTTGAAACCACAATATCATATTTTTCATTTATATTGTCCACAAGATTTCCGATTATTACATTAAAATTATCATATATATTATTTTTTCTAAAATTTTCAAGAACTACTTCTTTAACTTTATCATCAATATCTATTCCTGAAACTTTTTCTATCCCGATTTTTTTTGCAATCAGCATTAATATTCCTGAACCGCATCCTATATCAAGAAGCTTTTTCTTATTATGTGAATATTTTTCCAGAAATTCCGCACATAAAGCCGTCGTTTCATGAGTACCAGTTCCAAAAGCCATTCCCGGATCTATTTCTATCACTTTTTCCTTACCTTCAGACTCATATTTATCCCAACTCGGTTTAATTACTATATTTGGAGTTATCTTCACAGTATGAAAATATTTTTTCCATTCATCTTTCCACTCATCTTCCGAACATTCTGAAATATATATTTCATGTCCGAAATCCTGATTATTTCTCGAATATTCTTCCAACTGTTCCCTGATTATATTCAGCTTTGAATTTGAAAATCTGTTATTTATTATATAGCCTGTAACGCTCCAAATATCACTCATATTTTTAAATTTTACATTATAGTCCAAAGAACTGTCTGAAAAGTAATCCGTCATTTCAATCTGCTTTATCCCTATTTCCTCGAATATATTTATCAATTTTGACTTTGCAATTTCCGAATTATCCGAAAAATAATCAATTTTAACTTTTATCCATTCCATTTTAAACCTCATCATAATGCATGTTAATTCTTTTTATAAATTCAGCTTTTCCTGTATTTTCATTTATTTCAACTTCAAGTCCGTTTATTTTTATATTTTCCTCACAGACTGAATATCTCGAAGGCATTCCGTCCTTGAATTTCTGTAAACTTTCTTTTCTGTTCATTCCGAGAACTCCGTCATGTCCCCCTGTCATACCTACATCGGTTATATAAGCCGTTCCTCCCGATAATATTCTTTCATCTGCAGTCTGAACATGAGTATGCGTACCGTATACAAGGGACACTTTTCCGTTCAGATTCCAACCCATTGCCAATTTTTCCGATGTCGCTTCTCCATGAAAGTCAAGAATAATTATATCAGCTTCTTTTGATATTTCAGGTATTATTTCGTCCAATGCCAGAAACGGACATGCAATAGGAGGCATGAATACTTTCGCCTGTGCATTTACTACCGCTATTTTCCTATTTTTCTTCTCAATTACGGTATATCCCCTTCCGGGAGCTTCTTTTACATAATTTATGGGTCTTACCATTCTTTTTTCATTGTTTATATATGAATATATTTCTTTCTTATCCCAGCTGTGATTTCCTAGCGTAATTACATCTGCACCATGACAGAATATCTGATCTGCTATTTTTGCCGTTATCCCGAACCCTCCTGCGGAATTTTCTCCATTTACTATTATAAAATCATAGTTCTGCTTTCTCTTTTCCAGATATTTAAACAAAACCTTTCTTCCCGGCTCTCCGACCACATCTCCTATTATTAAAAATTTCATTCATTCTCCTTACTATTTTTATAAAAAGTGGGAAGCCGCCTTCCCACTTTATTATTTCGCATATTCTACAGCTCTTGTTTCCCTTATGACCGTTACTTTTATCTGTCCCGGATATTGCATTTTTTCTTCAATTTCCTTTGCTACTTCCCGTGACAGTATAACTGCCCTGTCATCATTTATCTGATCAGGATGGACGATCAGTCTCAGTTCTCTTCCTGCCTGTATTGCATAGGAACTTTCAATTCCTTCGTGACTATTTGCAATTTCTTCAAGCTGTTCCAGTCTTTTCAGATAATTTGACAGTGTTTCCCTTCTTGCTCCCGGTCTTGACGCGGATATGGAATCCGCCGCCTGAACAAGAACAGCTTCCACACTCAGCTGCTCAACTTCATTATGATGAGCCTCTACTGCATTTATAACCGTTTCATTTTCCTTTGAAAATTTTCTCAGAAATTCTCCTCCGTTTATTGCATGTGAACCTTCCTGTTCATGTGAAAAGGCTTTACCTATATCATGCAGCAATCCCGCTCTTTTGGCAACATCAATATTTGCTCCCACTTCTGCCGCAAGAGCTGCGGCAATATGTGCAACTTCTATTGAATGCTGAAGTATATTCTGACCGAATGATGTTCTGAATTTAAGTCTTCCGAATACTTTCAGAACTTCCCTCGGCAATGTCGGAATACCTACTTCAAGTATTGCCTGCTCCGCAGCATCCATAACACTTTCTTCCACTTCTTCCTGTGCTTTCTGAACTACTTCCTCTATTTTTGTAGGATGTATTCTTCCGTCGGAAATAAGTTTTTCAAGGGCTATTCTTGCCACTTCACGTCTTACTCCGTCAAATGATGAAAGAACTACCGCTTCAGGAGTATCATCTATTATAAGGTCTACTCCCGTAGCCGCTTCTATCGCTCTTATATTTCTTCCTTCACGACCTATTATTCTACCTTTCATTTCTTCACTTGGCAGCTGTATTACCGATATTGTCGAATCCACGACATAATCAGCCGAAGCTTTTCCTATTGCCGTTGATATTATTCTTTTTGATATTCTGTCCTTTTCTCTGTCCAGACTGTGTTCAAAATCTCTTATTAAGACTGCCTTGTCATGATCCAGTTCATTTTCCAGACGTGTCAGAATTATTTTTGAAGCATCTTCCTTTGTAAGTTCGGAAATTCTTTCGAGTTCCCTTTCCTCTTTTTGAATTAATTCATTCAGTTCCGTTTCTTTTCTTGAAATTTTTTCACGCTGTTTTTCAATTTTTAATTCTCTTTCTTCAAGTCTTTCAATTTTTGTTTCGAGAACTTCCTCTTTTTTTGAAAGTCTTTCTTCTTTTGAAAGTATTTCGGATTTCATTTTCTTTATTTCTTCATCCGCTTTCTTTTTTTCATTTAATAGTGTTTCCTTAACTTTTAAAGTTTCTTCTTTTTTAAACGATTCTATTTCTCTTTCAACTTCTTTTTTAGATGATTCCAGTCTTCTTTTTGCATCAACTATTCTCAACTCCAGTTCGCTAAGTTCTCCATATTTCTTTTTAAAAACTGAACTTCCGAAAAAATAGGCTATAAAAAAAGCTAAAAAAGAAAAAATAACAATCAATAATATCGCTATTAATAACGGCATATTTCTCCTTTCCTATTTTTTCCCCTCTACATTTGAAATTTTCCATTGTCCATTTTCATTTGTCATTTTCCATGTTACTATATAATAATTACTTTCCGAACCATAATTTATTATCATCAGGCCTGTTGCCTTATTTTTTGAAACAGCCTTTACTTCTGAAAATATAAATGTCAATTTCGAAAGATCATATTGTCTGATACTGTTTACAATAATATTATTTTTAAATGTAGGTAAAAAAAATTCTTTTAATTTCTCATATTTATTAAAATTTGCAGCTTCCTTTAATTCTACAATGGTATTTGTAACCTCAGTGCTGACTTTTTCAGTTTCAGCACGAGTTAAATTAACAGTAGTGCAATTTATAAAAATCAACAAAACTGGTAGAAATAAATATTTTTTCATATTCCCTCCAAAAATTTCGCTATTTTAATTTTACCATACTTTTTTTTCTTATTCAAGACTATATCAAAATTAAATTACCATTTTTTAATTTTTTCAAAACTAATCTCTCCATCTCCTATGCTGCCACATATACTGTCCAGGATTTTCCCTTATTATTTCCTCAAATTTGTAAAATATTTTCTGCATATTGAATTTTACAGTTTCTTTAAAATTTTCTTTTTTTTCTATTTCTATAATTTCCTTATTTATAATTCTGATTTTATCTTCTTCAAATACCGAATATGCAAGCACCAAAGGAACTTTATATTTCAGCCCCAGTAAAATCGGACCTGATACTGCTGTCGTCTTCTGTCCGAAATATTCGACAGGTATGTCACTGGCATGATGATCAGAAGCAAGGGCGATTATCGTTTTACTTCTTAAAGCATTGTTCAGAGCTTCGGAATCTCTCAAGGCTATTGAATTAAGCCCTCCTTCTTCTCTCCATTTTGTCATCAGTTCATTCAGTTTTCTGTTTTTCTGTTTTCTGAAAACTGCATAAAATTTTCTTATATTTCTCATAGCACTGCCCGCTTCAAATCCCCCGAAATGAAGTGAAACTATTATGACCGCCTTTTCATTTTCGCAGGCTTTCATCATCAGTTCCTCATTTTCAACGACCGTATTTCCGTTTGAAGTTATTTCTTTAAGATAAATTGAGGTCATTATCATTTTTCCCATTGTCCTGTAAGATTCTTTTGCTATATTTATTACTTCTTTTTCGCTTTTTTCCGGAAAAGCTCCCTTTATGTTTTTTATAGTCAGTTCTCTTCTTTTTTTTATTAAATGAAAAGCCATTATTCCCATATTTTCAAAAAATTTATATCTTAATTTTAACGGAAGAAGCGACAGTATTTTTCTTGCACATACTGCAATCCATCCTTCAATATTTTCTCTCATTTCATATTTCATAGAAAGACCGTCCTCATAATAAAAAATTCTCTTAAATTCCTGTTAGTTAAAAGAGAGCATATTGTCTACGCTCTCTCTTACCGTGAAAATGTTATTTATTATTTTCTTATTCCTAATTTCTGAATTAATTCTCTGTAGTTATCCACATTTCTATTTTTTACGTAGTTCAGCAGTCTTCTTCTCTTTCCTACCATTTTTAACAGTCCCACTCTCGAATGAACATCTTTAGGGTGTATTCTCAAATGTTCTGTCAGATGATTGATCCTTTCTGTAAGTAAAGCTATCTGAACTTCAGCTGATCCCGTATCCTGTGCATTTTTACCAAATGCATTGATTATTTCCTGTTTTGATTTCATTGCCATTCTTTTTCCTCCTAATTTATTATTATTTAATCCAAGAACATAGTGGCAACTTATGTTCATAGAAAAAATTCCATATTATCTTATCATATTTATTTCTTTTTGTAAAGTACATTAAAATATGAATACTGTCAAAATTCCTTATTTTAAAAATTCGCTTACCATTAAATCATAATCCAGTTCACCTTTATATACTTCCGCAACCTTATCTCCGTCTATTTTCAAATTAAAAGGAAACGCCTGAACTTGGAATATTCTCAAAATTTCCCCTTCACTGTCGTAATAAACGGGAAAAGTATATTCATTATTTTTTATATAATTTTTTACTTCATCCAAACTTGAATTTACATTTGAATATACTACAACAATATTCACTTTATCTTTATATTCATCATAAAATCTCTGTATTTCCGGAGCTTCTGATTTACAGTGAGGACACCACTCGGCAGCAACTACAAACAAAGTCTTTTTTCCGTTATTAATCAGTTTTGAACTTTCATATTTCTTTCCTTCAAGATCCTGAAGTTTGAAATTAGGTACTTTTGCATTGGCTTCAGGTTTAACCGAAACCTCTTTGCTGCATCCCAGTACAAATACTGTTATCATTAATAAAAATATTATTTTTTTCATTTTACACCTCTTATTTTAATTCTTAGAAAATTCTACTTTATCTTTCTTTTATTTTTTTTTGAATTTTATTTTTATATACTTATAAATGCTTCATATTCAGGTTCAAGACGATATCCGTATTCTTTTGCTATTTCAAAATACAGTTTTGCTTTCTTTTTGTTTTTCTTATTGTAGTAATAAACTCCTAAATTATGAAAAGCCGTTTCATTCAACTTTATGGCTCCTCTTAAATTCAGTATTTTAACATTTCTGTCCGTCTCCGGATAATAAAGGCTCAAATCAACTGCCGAATAATCATCTCCGTTTTCTGCCAATTTTTCGAGAATTTTCTTTGCAGCCTTATTATTTCTCTGAGTTCTGATTTCTTTTGATTTTTTATTTTTTTCATTTTTTCCTTTATCTGCTTCTTCGAGCAGATTGGCAAGTCTGTATCCTGCCGAAATCGAACCTAAGGAATAAGCCCTGTTGTATATTTCCTTTGCTTCTTTCTGCCTATTTTTTATTTCATACAGTCTTCCTAAATAGGACATTATATCTATGTCATTTTTCCGAACTGATTTCAGATAATTTTCTTCCGCTTTATCATATTTTTTCATATTTTCATAAATAAATCCCTTATATCCGGTAATAAGCGTATCTTCCAATGATGCATCTTCAAGGACTCTTAAAGCAAGATTATAGTTTTTGCTCATATTTACAAGTTTGTAGGCAAGCTCAAAAGAAGCCAGATAATATCTGCTCTCTGCAAAAAGTTCATTGTATATATCTACAGCTTCTTCATCCTTATCCTCAGTTTCAAGCTTTTTTGCTTTTGAATATAATGCCGGCGAATATCCTTCAGTCAGAAAATCCTTTAATATATCATATGCCGTATCATAATTGGAAAACTTTTCAAGAACAAGAGTTCCCATTTCCTTTTTTTCATCAGAAGTTATAGTTCCATTTTTCAGCTTTTTATTAAGCTCCTCTATTCTTTTGTACACTCCCGTCAGACTTTTATTGTACTCATAAGAATAAAGAGAATATATTTCTCCGTGTTCCTTGCCCTTTTTCAGATATTCCTGTGCTTTGGAAAATTCCAGCTTATCCTGAAAAATATTTCCCAATATATAATATGCTTTATAATTCCCCTGATTTGCAGCACTTTCAAGCATATTTATCACTTTTTCCTCAGGATCATTTTTTTCTTTCATTATGAGAGCTTTGTAATATTCCGCATTACCTTTACTTTTATTCAGATATTCATTAAAAAATTCTTCCCCTGATTTTCCCCAGTATATATAAGCGAGGGAAAACACATCCATATTCCCGTCTTTTGCCGATTGTTCCAAATTTTTCGTTATATAATTTTCATCTTTTTTTCTTAAAATTCCCAATAGCCCGTTTTCAAGAGCATCATAACCCCTGTCAGTTTTCCCGCAAGATAGTACAATCAACGGAAATAAAATCATACATACTATTTTTTTCATAGCAGATTCTCATCATCCTTCTTCATATCTAAAAAATTAAATTATTTTATTCCTGTTCCCGTTTTTACTTCATTACTTACTTCTATTAAACGCATTTTCTTCTTTTCAGCTGTTGTCAGAAGCATTCCCTGAGATATTTCTCCCTTCAGTACAACCGGTTCCAAATTTAAAACTGCTGTTACTTTTTTCCCTATTAGTTTTTTTTCATCAGGATACCATTTTGCTATTCCCGATATTATCTGTCTTTTTTCAGTCCCTGTATTCACAATGAACTTCAGTAATTTATCTGCACCTTCCACTTTTTCCACTTTTATTATTTCCACAACTTTAATTTCCACTTTTGAAAAATCGTTAATAGTTATGGGATTTTCTATATGAAGATTTTCGTTATACTCCTTCTCTTCTTCCTTTTCAATTTCAATTCTTGGAAACAGAGGCACCGCTTCATTCAATTTTGTTCCGACAGGATAGCTTCCCCATTTTTCCACATCCTTTAACTTCAGTATTCCGTAATCTGCATTTAAACCTAACTGTTCTGTTATTTTTTCGGCAGTTTCAGGCATAAACGGAAAAATCAGTACCGCAATTTTGTAGAGAGAATCCACAAGATTATACATGACAGTGGAAAGTCTGTCTTTATCTGCTTCATCTTTCGCCAGATTCCACGGTTCACATTCATCAATATATTTATTCATTCTCGATATAAATTTCCATATGTCTTTCAATGCTTCGGAAAACTGGTATTCATTCATATGATTATCCAGCTCTGATAAAGTTTTTTCCCATAATTCTTTTATCTCACTGTCAATTTTATCTTCAACTTTATTTAATATCACTTCCGAATTGAAATATTTTTTCTGCATACCTATTGTTCTGTTTAGCAAATTTCCGAGATCATTTGCCAAATCTGCATTTATTCTCTGAATCATCGCCTTTTTTGAGTAATCGGCATCCTGTCCGAATGTCGCTTCCCTCATCAGATAATATCTGAAAGCATCCAAACCGTATTTCCCTATTTCTTCTTCAGGATTTACTACATTTCCGAGAGATTTTGACATTTTTTCTCCTTCTACCGTCCACCAGCCGTGAGCCGCCACTGTATCAGGAAGTTTTATTCCTGCCGACATAAGCATTGCCGGCCATATAATTGCATGAAATCTGAGTATATCCTTTCCTATTACGTGAGTTACCTTTCCGTCACACCATATTTCTGAAAATCGGCTATCATCTTTTTTAAAGCCCGCTCCTGTCAGATAACTGGTCAATGCATCAAACCACACGTATATTACATGCCCCTTTTCAAGCTCAAGGGGTATACCCCAGTCAAATGTAGTCCTTGATATGGACAGATCTTGGAGTCCCTGTTTTATAAATGCCACAACTTCATTTTTCTTGCTTTCGGGTTTTATGAAATCAGGATTTTCCTCAATATGTTTTAAAAGAACATCTTGATATTTGGACAATCTGAAAAAATAGGAAACCTCTTTTACATCTATAACTTCTTTTCCCATATATTTTCCGTCTACAAGCTGACTTTCAGGAACGAATGTTTCTTCAGAGACACTGTATTTCCCTATATATTCCCCTCTGTATATATCTCCTCTGTCATTTACTCTTTTTACTATTTCTCTGACACTGTTTATATGTCTTTCCTGTGTTGTTCTCAGATAATCCGTATTGGATATATTCAGTTTTTCCCACAAATTTGTAAAATTCAGCGACATTTTATCTACCCACTGAATCGGAGTATACCCGTTTTTTTCAGCCGCTTCCTGTATTTTCTGACCGTGTTCGTCCACTCCCGTCATAAATGATACATCAAATCCCTTAATTCTCTTATATCTGGAAACTACATCACAAATAATCGTTGTATATGCAGTACCTACATGAGGAGCTGCGTTGGGATAGTATATCGGTGACGTTATGTAAAATGAATTGGACATCTTTTTATTCCTCCCTGCTGCTTTTATTATTTAGTTTATTTAGTTATTTTTTTATATTTGTTTCTATATATTTCATAAGCTTTTCTTCCTGCTTCATGTATATTTTTTTTAACAATTTCAGTTGCATCTTCTATGGAAATTTCCTTGGAAATATAAAACGGCTCCCCTACATAATGAACAGATTTTGAAAAGGGTTTGGGTATTTCCAATCTATCCCATAAAT
This sequence comes from Leptotrichiaceae bacterium, assembly GCA_030532815.1. GTDB lineage: Bacteria > Fusobacteriota > Fusobacteriia > Fusobacteriales > Leptotrichiaceae > Pseudoleptotrichia. The sequence continues at coordinate 1,478 of JAUNKI010000057.1, read as the reverse complement.
TTCTTAAAACCCATTTCTTACTACAATAAGAACTTACACAGATCATTGGAAGCCCTGTTTTCTGGGCAATGTAAATTGCACCTGCCTTAGGCTCAAATATGGGACCTTTCGGTCCGTCTATGGCTATTCCCAATGTATAATCATTTTTAGCATATCTCATAGCTTCTTTCAGACTTTTTATATTATCTCTGTTTGAAGAACCTCTTATAAGCTCATTCCCTTCTCTCCGTAACACTTCCGAAAGTATTTCACCGTCATTTGATGCACTGACCATAGACGCCTTCTTTTTTATTATCCTTGTAGCGTTACAGACAGTAAATATTTTTCTGTGCCAGAATACGACTATGTTCTGATTGTTCATGTGCACATTTTCCCCATAATAATATTCTTTTTTCATAGTAGAACTGAGCATTCTGTAAATCCAATGAAAAATTATTCCCATAAATTTATATTTATTCATATTTTCTCCGAACCTGATATTTTTATAAATATATAAAACTGTATTTAAGTCAGTCCATGAAGAACTTTGAAATATTTGGCTATGTCAAGTATCCTGTTTTCAATGACTTCATTGGTCTGATTGACAACTGCATTTGTGCAGACCAGTGTTCCGTAGCCGTAAAGAAAATACCATAATCTCATAACCGCCATTTTCGCCTCTTCTTCAAGTAACTGAGGAAAACTTTTCAGTAATTCCTCTTTGCTCAGAAGCCTTGCAATAGTTTCATCAAATAATGTTTTGAATCCTTTTGAGCCGTCCAGAAATATAGCTCTGTACAATTCCTTTTCCTCTCTTGCAAACACGATAAATCCTATTGCGTTATTCAGTATCTTTCTTTCGGAATTTCCTTTTTCGGAATAGATTTTACTTAAATATTCATTCAGTTTATCTTCTGCAAGTTTTATTATTTCATCTTTCAATTCTTCTATTGTAGAAAAATTTGCATAAATAGGTGCTGTCGAACCTTTAAATTTTCCTGCTATTTTCCTTGCACTGATATTTTTTATCCCTTCATGTTTCATTATTTCATATGTTGCTTTAATTATGTCTTTTTTCGTAAATTTTACTCTTGGCATAACTTTCTCCTGTTTCTCATAATTATATATTTTTATAATTTTTCATATATACAAAATTTCCAGTTTTCAAACTGCTTTTCTTTAACCAGTTTCCATTCATTGTAATTAATATTCGGAAAATAGGCGTCAGCTTCTCTGTCTGAAAACTTTATATGACTGATATAAAGCTTATTTGTATATTTTAAAGCTGTCCTGTATATTTCCGCCCCTCCTATTATAAACACTTCTTCTTCGGTATTTTTAAAATCTTTGACTGCATTTTCAAAATCATTATATATGTGAATTTTGAAAATGTCCTCATCTTCTTTTTTTAAAGTTTTCGATATGACCACATTTTCCCTTCCGGATAATGCTCTTCCTATACTTTCAAAAGTTTTCCGCCCCATTATTACAGTTTTTCC
>JAUNKI010000056.1 GCA_030532815.1 Leptotrichiaceae bacterium | reverse complement strand
AGATGATGCAAGAATAGCTCTGCAGACTGCTCAACTTGAACTTTCATCATTACGGGAAGATCTCGCTTTAATAGTGGATTATATAAAAAGTCCTGTTGACGGAGTAATTACAGCAATGACTGCTGATGAAAACTACCGTGTAAATACTGAAACCACTCTGTTTAAAGTATCAGATGTAAAAAATATGAAAGTTGAAGTAAATCTGTCGGACGCACAGATAAAAGACATAATGCCGGGACAGAGAGTTGAAATTACTTCGGATTCACTTCCTAGAGGAGAAAAAATAGAAGGAATTGTTTCCCAGATTTCCGGTGTATCAACAAAAAATACAAATTTAGACGAAAGTAACACTACTGTAAGCATAAAGCTGAATAATTCAGGAAATTTAAGACCCGGAACAACTATAAGTGCAACAATTTTTTACAAGGAAAGCAAAAATGTATTAAAAATACCGTATACTTCAGTTATGAATGAAGAAAATAAATTTTATGTATTTTTAGTGGGAAATGATGATAAAATAACTAAAAAGGAAGTAATTTTAGGAAATGGAGATGATTCCTATTATGAAGTTATGAACGGAATTTCCAATGGAGAAAGAATTATTACGGTAATTGACGAAAGCTTAAAAGACGGAGAAAAAATAAAAATAACTGCTCAGAATAAAAAAACAGACGAAAAGGGAAGAAAAAATAAAAAAAGTAATGACAGAACCGATAAAAACAATGAAGGAAATAAAGAAAAAGGAGGCAATCCTCCTCAATAAAAAACGATTCTTAAAAGGAAAATAATTATGATAGACGTAAAAAAAATAGTTAAAGTTTATAAAAACGGTAATATGTCATTGGAAGTTCTTAAAGGTCTTGATCTTTATGTGGAAAAAAATGAATATGTGGCACTTATGGGACCTTCAGGAAGCGGAAAATCCACATTCATGAATATACTCGGCTGTCTTGATAAATTAACTTCAGGAAAATACATACTTGACGGAGTGGATGTATCTACAATGAAAGGGGATCAGCTTTCAACAGTACGAAATGAAAAAATAGGCTTTGTTTTCCAGTCATTTAATTTACTTCCGAAACTTTCCGCCCTTGAAAATGTGGCACTTCCTGCTCTTTATGCAGGAATAAAAAGAGAGGAAAGATACAAGAGAGCTGAAAATGCTTTAAAAAGTGTAGGATTGGGAGACAGGATACATCATAAGCCTAATGAAATGTCCGGAGGACAGAGACAGAGAGTAGCTATAGCAAGAGCAATAATAAACAATCCTAAAATACTTCTTGCAGATGAACCTACAGGTAACCTTGATTCAAAATCGGGAGAAGAAGTTCTCGGAATATTCGGAGAATTGAATAAACAGGGGACAACAATAGTCATGGTAACTCATGAAGAAGATGTAGCTCAGCATTGTAAAAGAATTGTCAGATTAAAAGACGGAATTATAGAATCTGATTATAAAGTTACTGACAGGAAAGGAGTATAAATGGATTTTTTTGAATCACTGAAACTTGCAGTAAGTAATCTTTTCAGCTATAAAATCAGATCATTTTTAACAATGCTCGGAATAATCATAGGGATAGGAGCCGTCGTCATGATGTCTTCTCTCGGTGCAGGAGTTAAGGAAAACATAGTAGGTGACCTGAACAAGCTTGGACTCGGGAATTTTCAAGTTTCTATAGATACGTCTCCCGGGCAAACATATAAAAGCGGTGATCTGCTTACTGCAAAAGATATTTCAGATTTAAAAAGAATAGAAGGTGTTGACGGAGCTTCTCCTACAGCTGAAGCATTTGCAAGAATTGAAATAGGAAAAAAAAGAAAAACCTTTATTGCTACGGGAGTGACCGAAGATTCTTTTAAAATTTATAATTATACGATACTTAAAGGAAGAAAATTTTTGCCTTCGGAATATAAAAAAGACGGTAAATATTTAATATTGGACAATACTACTGCCAGAGAAATATTTCAGGAAGAAAATCCTATCGGGAAAAAAATAGTTTTAAACTTCAGGAGAAACAGACAGATTGTCACTATAGTGGGAATATATAAAAACCCTCTTGAAAATTTAGGCGGCGGAGGTGAAGATGTACCTGTATTTGGACTCCTTCCGAATAATTACATAAACCACTTGAACGGTAATGAAGAAAATAAATTTACAGATCTTGATTTAAAAGCTGCCGATCCTAAAGAATTGAATGAAGTTATGGAAAGAGTAAGAAGCTTTCTTGAAAAAAGAGGAAGCAGAAAACAGATTTACAATGTTCGGAATATTTCTCAGGGACTCGATGAATTTAACAATATACTCAATATGCTTTCACTATTTATAAACGGTGTAGCTGCAATTTCACTTTTTGTGGGCGGAATAGGAGTTATGAACATAATGCTCGTAAGTGTTACTGAAAGAATAAGAGAAGTGGGGTTAAGAAAAGCCATAGGTGCGAAAACAAAGGACATTCTTATCCAGTTTCTTATAGAAGCCGTTATTCTCACTTTTTTCGGAGGAATAATCGGGATTTTTATAGGATACGGAGGAGCTCTTCTTATAGGTATATTTATAAAAACAGCACCTATTTTAAGCCCGGTAGTTGTAATAATTTCTTTAATCGTTTCAACTATGACCGGTTTAATTTTTGGAGTATATCCGGCTAAAAAGGCTGCAACTCTTGATCCTATTGAAGCTTTAAGAGTAGATTAGAAAATTTGTTTTCCATATATTATAAATCAGAATAATTTTTATTCTGATTTTTTAGTAAAATATAGAAAAATGAGGTATAATTTATATATAATAAAACTGAAATTTTTTATTTAAGGAGGAAAAAAATGCAGAAAAAGAAAATAATTCTGGATTGTGATCCGGGACATGATGATGCAGTGGCGATAATGGTGGCAGGACTGCATGAAAAATTTGATTTATTGGGAATTACAGTAGTGGCAGGTAATCAGACATATGAAAATGTGACTAATAATGCTCTTAAAATATGTAATTATTTTAATTTTGATATTCCCGTTTACGGAGGAATGAAGGAACCTCTAATAAGAAAGCAGATTATTGCAGAAGATTTTCACGGTGAAACGGGGCTTGACGGAATAAAACTGTCTGATACTTTAAAAGAAACAGAAAAGGAAAATGCCGTTGATTTTATTATAAATTCTCTTTTAAAAAGTGACGAAAATGATAAAATTATTTTGGTTCCTGTAGGTCCGTTGACAAATATAGCAATGGCATTAAAAATGAAACCTGAGATAAAGAAAAAAATAGAAAAAATAATACTAATGGGTGGAAGCTGCTCAGGAGGAAATGTCACACCTTTTGCGGAATTTAATATTTATGCTGATCCTGAAGCTGCACATATTATATTTTCATCAGGAGTTCCCATAATTATGATGGGGCTTGATATTACAAATAAAACTATGCCTGACGATAATATTATAGAAAAAATTAAAAATATGAATACAAAAAGCTCCGATTTTTTAAATCAGGCATTACACTTTCCTGAAAGATATGACGAAAATGGAAAGTTTTTATATCATACTTTACATGATGTAGTGACATTGGCATATTTAATTGATGAAAATATAGTGAAATTAGAGAAAATCAACTGCAAAATAGAATTAAAGGATGAAAAAAAATATGGTCAGACTGTATGCAGTAAATGTGTTTCTTCAGGTGAAGAGAAGTTTTCAGAAAATTCAGAAATTTATGCGGGAATGGAAATAAATCTGGAAAAATTCTGGAATATTATTTTTAATGTAATAGAGAAATATTAAAAAATAAATTTATCTTTATTTTACAGGTGAATTGTCAAATCAAGTGCAACACCTAATGTAAGTAACCAAAAAATACTTCGTTAGGTGTTTCATATCCTAAGCATTTTCTTAGTCTGTTATTCATTAAATCAATATTTGATGCTAATTCTTTTTCGTTTATCGTTGATAAATCCATGCCTTTAGGATAAAATTCCCGTAATAACCCATTCGTATTTTCATTTGTCCCCTTCTGCCGTTAAATGTTTTATTTGGTACTTACATTTTAACATAGAAGTGAATTCTATGAATTTTTTTCTGTGTTGTACTTGTTATTATAATTTATCTGTAGAAAAAGTACATTTTTCCTTCTGTTTTTTCAATATCTTGAATAAATCATATAATGAAGCTTACTCATCTTTAATTTTCTCCATATCCATAAATTTTTTATCAAAAAATTTTAATATAGAAAGGAGCGATAGTAAAACAGAAGTTCCGCAAATCAGATGTTCTATTTTTATTTTATCAGAAAGAGGTCCAAAAAATAAAATTGAAACAGGAAACACGAAAACTTTTATAAAATGAGTCATTGAAAATACGCGTCCCATCATTTCCAAATCAGTATTTTCTTGAATAAAAGTTGTTTCAACAGTATCTCCTATTATTATAAAAATTCCTCCTAAAAATAAAGTGATTAATAATATATTAAATTCTTTTATTGCACCTAAAAGAAAAAAATCAATTCCTAAAATAAAATATACAGTTAAAAAAAGCCTGATTTTATATTTTATATTTTTAATAAATGAAACTATAAAACCGCCTACAATCATTCCTAAAGACCACACTATTTCAGTTAATGTTATTTTATGGAGATTGTCTCCGAAAATACGTTTAATCATAAGAGGATATAAAAAAGCTATAGGAGTAATTATAATATAGACTAATGTGAAAAATTTCAGCATTTTATTTACTACAATGTTATTTTTTGCATATTTGAGACCGTTTTTCAACTGTGAAAATCCTGTTTCCTGAATAGAAGCTTTATCGATATTTTCAGGAAGTTTCAGAAAACCTATTATTCCAACTCCAATTATAGCTGTTATCACATCAAACATCAGAGAATAGACTATCCCGAATGAACCGAGAAGAATAGCTCCAATTACGGGAGAAAGAAGAGAAACGACAGAATGAACTGTACTGTTTATTCCGTTTATTTTCATCAGACTTTCTTCAGGAATAATTTGAGGAATAACCGCAGATACGGCAGGAGACTGTATCCCGCTTCCTATGGAACGGATAATTGATGCAATGTAGATAATGTATAAAGACTTATTGCCCATAAGAAAAAGAAAGACGACAATAAATGTTGCGAGAGCAATAAATGTATCAGACAGTATTATAATAAGTTTTTTATTATATTTATCAGCCCATACTCCGGCAAAAAGAGAAATTACCATTTGAGGGACAAAAGTACAGAGAACAAGTATTGTAATAAATGTTCCTGAAGAATATTTCAAGGTTATATACCATAAAATAGAAAAACTAACGACGGAGGAACCTAAAGCGGATATTGTCTGACTGAATAAAAATAAGGAAATTTTATTTTTCCATTTATTTTCATTGTTTTTTATAAACATGATTTTCACCTCTGAGTACATCTTATAAAATTTTATAAGTTTTAATTTTATTATACCATGACACATAACATAAATTAAAGACATTTAGCGAAATTTATGTTACAATTATGTATATAGAAAATTAACAGGAGTTGAAAAATATGAGATTCGGAATAATAGGAACAAATTGGATAACTGATAAGCTGATTGATGCAGGGAAGGAAATAGAAAACTTTGAGCTTACAGCAGTTTATTCGAGAACTGAAGAAACGGCAAAAAAATTTGCTGATAAATACGGAGTAAAAACAATATTTACCTCCCTTGAGAAAATGGCAGAAAGTAATAAAATTGACGGTGTATATATTGCTTCACCGAATTCTTTCCACAGCAGTCAAAGTATACTTTTTCTGAAAAATAAAAAAGCAGTTTTATGTGAAAAGCCTGCAACTTCAAATTTAAGAGAGCTGGAAGAAGTCATAAAAACTGCAGAAGAAAATAATACACTTTACATGGAAGCAATGAAAATACCTTTTATTCCTACATACGACGCTTTAAGGGAAAATCTTTATAGAGTAGGAAAAATAAGAAGAATGGTAACAGGATATTGTCAGCACTCTTCAAGATATGAAGACTATAAAAAAGGAGATATTAAAAATGCCTTTAAACGTGAATTTTCTAATGGGGCATTAGTAGATATCGGTGTTTATCCTCTATTTCTTGCAGTATCTATTTTCGGAACTCCGGAAAAAATCCAGGCAGGAGGATTAATATTGGAAAACGGTCACGGAATAGATGCTCAGGGAATTATTAATATGTTTTATGATGAAATGGATATAACGGTTTTATTTTCAAAAATTACAAATTCCTATCTTCCTACTGAAATTATGGGAGAGGAGGGTTCATTATTAATAGAACACCCTTCAGAAATGTCGGAACTGCATTTTATAGACAGAAAAAATAACAATGAGAAGACTGAATTGACATTACCGAGAAAAGAAAACAGCATGTATTATGAATTAAAGCATTTTATAGACTTGTATAACGAAGGAAAAACAGAATCACCGATAAATAATTTTGACTTAATGAGAAAAGTCATGAAAATAATGGATGAAGCAAGAAAGGAAATAGGCATAGTATTTCCTGCGGATAAACTGAAATAATAGAAAATCAAATGATAATTAAAGATAAAAATAGTATAATTAAAAAAATTTATAATAATACAACAGGAGGAAAAATGAAAAAATTTATAATTCTAATGACGATGATAATAACGGTAAACAGTTTTACGGCACAGGTTCTGAATAATAAACTCACTTCTTTCCTGACAAATAAGGAAATTAAAAATCTAATTTTCGGACAGTATAATCTTGATGTGGAAATAGCTTCAGTTTCCAAAATAAAAGGAACAGGAGAAGAAGCAGCCGCCAAAGCCGATGCAGATGCAAAAGCGGGAGTGCAGACAGGAGCGAGAGATTATGCCTATGAAGTACTGAATAACTATCTGAGCGGTGCACTTGTAAACGGACCGGGTTTCAATTCTTCAAAAATGAGAGAGTTTGCCAATGAAATAGCTAAGGAAGTTTCAGTAAATGCTCAAAGAAAAGGTTCATGGAAAACAAGCAAAAATGAAACTGTAGTACTTTATACTGTTGATAAGCAGACTATAAAATCAGCGGCAGGAAGAGCATTTAATGAAAGACTGGGAGCTGTAATCCAGAAACTTACAGAATATAGAAATAATTTTGAGCGGGTACAGGGAGGAGCAACAGGAGTTACGGTGGAAACTGTAGAGTAACTTATTTTCCTTATGAAAATTCTTTAAGTTTCCTAAAAATAACATAAAAGTAAAATGGAGCGAATTTTAAATATTGAAAAATGACAAATTGTAATACAAAATGAAAAAAATATTTTTGCAATGTTCGTTACTGTTTTTTCATTATAAAGTTTAAATACTGAAAATAAAGGATTATAACAGAAGTTAATAAAGTAGAGAATATCGAAAGATATTAAAGAAAAAAGAGCTGTCTTATAAAGTAATGAAATGTATTGAATCACTAAATTTTATATGTTTTATGATTTTTACAAAATCAATAAAAATCATAATATATATTATTTGCAGTCAAAAAATTACTTTTAGTTTATGGGACAGTCTCTTTTTTTGAGAAATGTGGTATAATAAGTCCTGTATCATTTAAAAAATAATAAACGGAATTGTCAGATTTCAAGAATTGAAGGAAAGGAAAAATATAATAATATGGAGCAGAGGTTTTCAAGGCTTTCGATGTTAGTCGGTGAAGAAGCTATAGAAAAACTGGGAAAGTCAAATGTCATTATTTTCGGTATAGGAGGTGTAGGTTCATATACTGTGGAAGCACTTGTAAGATCCGGAATAGGAAATATAACTATGGTTGACTATGATGAAATATCCGAATCAAATATAAACAGACAGATTCATGCTTTGAACAGTACAGTGGGAATGTCGAAAATAGAAGTTATGAAAAAAAGGATTTTAGATATTAATCCTCATTGCAATGTGACTTTAAAAAAAGATATTGTTTTGAAAAATATTGAAAGTTTCTTTGAAAATAGTAACGGAAAATATGATTTTGCAGTAGACGCTATAGATGTCATAGATTCAAAGATTAATATTATAGAATACTGCTACGGAAAAAATATAAATATTATTTCGTCTATGGGATTTGGAAATAAAATGCATCCGGAAATGATAGAAATATCTACAATTGAAAATACTGTATTTTGCCCTATGGCAAGGAGAATAAGAAGTATATTGAAAAAGAAAAATATAAAAAATATACCTGTTGTTTTTTCCAGAGAAGAAGTCATGAAACCGGATAAATCTGAAACTTTTACATTTGAAATTCCTACAGAATTTAGACAGAATAACAGAATGCCGAGAAAAACCACTCCGGGAAGCAATGCTTTTGTGCCGGGAACAGCGGGACTTATAATGGCATCTTATGTAATAAGAAATTTATTGGAAATAAAATAAGAAGGTGAGAAAAATGTCGAAAACTTTAAATAAAAATAAAACAATAAAAATAGCGTTAATTATAGGGATACTGTTATGTGCCTTTGGATTAACCGATATAATATTGAAATTTACAGTACTGGATTTTTTTAAAAACTTAACAAAACCGTATTTGGAAACAGCTTACGAAGAGGCGAAAAAACTGTTTATAACATTGTCATTACTGAAAGGTACTACTGATGTAATAGAAGGCAGTACGGTAAATGTAAATGTCATATTGGGAATGAATATACAGATAGGAGACATGGTTCAGCCTATTTACGATATAGTAGATATTCTCTGGAAAATATCTTTAGCCAGCGTGGTAGTTCTGAAACTTGAAACTATATATTATGAAATATTTAAAGTGAAACTTGCGTCAGCACTTGTATTTATATCCTTAATAAGTTATTTTCCCTATACTTTTTTCAAAAATTCGGTTACTGAAATATTGAAAAAAATTTCCAAATATGCGTTATTGGCATTTATATTTATATATGTGCTGCTGCCGGGAACTATATTTTTAAGTTCGGGAATATCGGATTATTTTGAAAAGGAATATAAAAGACCTGCCGTGACGAGGCTAAATCAAAGCCTTGATAATTTAAACAAAGTAAAGGATGATTTATTTGTATTGGAGCAGTCTAAAGGTCTGTTCAACATTCCGGGACAAATAGAAAGCACGAAAAACAAATTTTCCAATCTGAGTCAGGAAATAGGCAATGTTTCAAAGGATTTGGCGGACTATACTCCCGTAATAATCGGAATTACATTAATGTCATATATAATATTGCCATTGCTGCTTTTAATTTTTCTTTATAAATTGACAAAGTCGATATTACTGGAAAAAATTAATAAATAATTATAAAGCTATAAGGAAATGTATCCTGAAAATATCACTTGTATTTTTTATTGATTTAGGGTACAATATGTTGTGAAGACATATATAAAATTGTTTTCATATGAAGGAGGCGGGCATTATGAAAAGAATAGTAACAATATTAATGTTTTTAATGGTTTTTTCAGGATTTTCTGCGATGAAAGACGGAATATACTATGCTGAAAAAAATAGCGGAGGAAACTGGAAAGCCTTTGTAAAGTTGACTGTAAAAGGTGACAGAATTATCGGTGTCCAGTACGATAGAAAAAACAGCTCAGGGGAATTACTGTCAATAGATCAGAAATATAAAGCAAAATTCGGAGAAACATTCAGAGATGCAAGCTTTTCAATGACAAGAAATCTTGTAAGTTCTCAAAATCTAAGCTCTGTAAAAGGAGTTAAGGATGGTGCTGCATTATCTGAATTTACCGAGCTTGTACAGTTTCTTATTAATAAGGCGAATGTCGGAGAAACGGGAAACTTTAAGTTATAAACAGTTTCGGAAAAATTTTCGTTTTAATAAAAAAACGCTTTAATCTTTGTATTAAGGCGTTTTTTTATTTTCTGTAATTGTCTATAAATTAATAATACTGATTTCCGGATATGATATTTCCGTCTTTATCATAGAAAACCCAATCTCCGGCAGAAGTATAGTTTATATAGGAACCTTTAGCCTTTAATTTTCCGTTATCATAATACTGGGTAAAACTTCCTGTTCCGTTTGATATCTGAAATATACGTTCTTTATTTCCGTTGGGAAAATATCCGGTTATATTTCCTGAAATTTTTCCATTTTGATAATTTTCTACAAGTTTTACAGTACCGTCAGGATATTTCCATATCCATTCTCCATTTCTCAGGTTGTTCACATACATTCCAGTAGATCTTAAAGTACCGTCCAGATAATAAGACGTGGATAATCCGCTTAAAATTCCGTTTACATAATTGTTTTCCAAAGTAACTACTCCGTTTGAAACAATAAGTTCTTTTCCGTTTTTTCTGTTATCCGTATAATTTGTAACTGATGTCAGCACACCTATGAGATCAAATTCATAGGAAGAACCGTTTAACAGTCCGTTTTTGTAATTCTTAATTGATTTTGAAATTCCGTCAGAGTAAAATTCAATTTCTTCCCCTGTCTGTTTTCCCTGACTGTATTCCATTATTTTCAGAAGATTTCCGTTATTATAGTAAAAATACATTTTCCCGTCATACAGCCCGTTTTTAAAATTTTTTACGGATTTTATTTCAGAATTACTGTTAAATTCCACTAATGTCCCTGTAAAAGGTGAACCGTCCTCTTTCAGAACGGCAAAAGCATCTGAAACTGATACGGTTTCAACGGTGAAGTAAGGTGAATTCAGTGCTTCCGTATATAAATACAGATATTCATGGGACTTTTTAGGGCTCATATTAAAATTTTCCGAAAAAACATAAAAACACGATATAAAACATGAAAATAGAATAATTAACGGTTTGCTAAATATTTTTTTCATTTTCAGACCTCCGAAAATATTATAACACTTTTTACAAAAAATAAAAATTAAAATTTCATTTGAGTATTTAATGTCAGAGCAAAATGTGATATAATTTTATAAATTATAAACAATTAAGGAGAATTACATTATGGAGGGAATAAAAGAGAAATTATCTGAAAAATATTTAAAAATGGAAGATTATTTTAACATGTCATATGATATATTTAAAAAACTTATTTTTAAAAATAAATTTATAATTACGGGAATATTTGTATCCCTAACTTTAAATATAATGCGAGCAAAAATGACAGAGGAATATTTGAGATCGGCTAAAGACAGAAATCTTGAAGAATTTATTCAAATTGTTGTAAAAGATACTGAAAGTACGCTTCCTACCATAATAAATATTTTATTAGGTGTTCTTCTTGTAATTATTATGAAGAAATTAGCTTATGAAATATAAAATAAAAATGATTTAACTTTATTTTATATACTAAAAATAAATAT
>JAUNKI010000055.1 GCA_030532815.1 Leptotrichiaceae bacterium | reverse complement strand
AAAATGTTAGAAATTCTGTAATAATAAGATATTAATAATGTAAGATATAATGTTAATATTTATACAAACTAAATTAAGAGGTGATTTATAGTGTTCAAATATTTGAGGAAAGAAAATTTTCTTAATATACTATTATTATCGGATATTATTTTGCTTCCTTTTATCTTTATCGGTATGATTCCTTTAGTACCTTATGCTTTGGAAGATATATGGTTATTATATGTATATATTTTTATTAGAATTTTGATATTTATATTAACTTTCTGTTTAATATATATTATTAATAGGATTATAAAAAATAATTTTCTAAATAAATGGTCAAAAATAATATTAAAATATACGGTTTTTTATGTGAGTATAAGAATAATGGCTTCTTTTTTATTGTTCACATTATTTATGTAAAAAAACTTTTTTAGAATGAGAGGTAAAATGAAAAAGAATTTTTATTTAATAGAAGCTTATTTTTTAGGTTATACAGCCACTTTCATATTTTTCAGATATTTTATTTTAACAAGATTTTTATTTTATGATATACTCTATAAAATTTATATGAATTTATGTAAGTTTATAATAGAAGAAGCTATAATATTAGGTATAGTAGGGATATTTTTAATATTAAAGAAAAAATATAAAAGACTGGAAAATAATAAAACAGTTGAAAGTTGTATGTATATTTTTATTTTTATGTATATATTTTTCAGAAATTATATGATACTTCGTTAAAATAAAACAATAAATAAACTTCAGATATAAAAAATTTATAATAGAAATATTGATTGTAAAGGATTAAGAGATATTTAAATTCAATAAAAAATTAAAGGAGAGAAAAATGTTCAAATATCTGGCAAAAGAAAAATTTCTTAATATATTATTATTACCTGATATTACTGCATTGCCTTTTATTTTCATTCATATGTTTTATATAGTGGTTTATCCGGAATTGATTTATCTGTTATTAATTTATGTACTAATCAGAGCTTTAATACTTGCATCAGCTTTCTTCTTACTATATATTATAAATGAAACGGTAAAAATTAAATTTATAAATAAAAGTCTGAAATTAATATTAAAATACGGAATTTTTTCTTTAAGTATGGGAGTAATGGCATCTTACCCTATGTTTATACTATTTATGTAAAATTAAATGTTTATTTTAAAATCAAAAATAAAAAGAATAGAAAAACAAAACATATATTTGTATGAAAAACTAAAAGAGCTATTTTGAGTCAAAAATAATTCTAAAATTATAATAATATTTTTAACATAGGATATTTTTTTAGTAACTTTACAAAAATAATAAAATGTATAAAATATATAGACCGATATATTTTTGAATTTATAAAACAGCCTTTGAACATACTGAAGCATAATATGCTAAATTTAGCCGTCTGCTGATTTGATTTTTAAATTAACAGGTTTTCTTATTATTATATTAATAGATTCTTATTAATAAACCTCAATAGCTTATTTAAGATATTGAGGTTTATTTAAAATTGACATAAATCAGTAAACTAAGTAATTTATTAAATATTAATAATATTGACGACTATAAACAACTATATCAGTTACGGCTGTTAAATTTTTCCAGAATAATATTTACATTTTTTTCTTTCCCATTTGAATATATTTTCAAATTGACAGTATCTCCGATTTTTTTTGCGGCAAGCTCACCTATAAATGAACTTGCAGATAAAATTCTTTTATTATTAAGTTCAAGAATTACATCTTTTTCGCGTATTCCGTATTTGGATGCAGGAGAATTTGCAAATACTTCGTTTATGTATACTCCGTAAGAATAAGGCGGTTTCGGCTGTCCTGCCGGTAATGAAGACAAGTCGGCTATTGAAACACCTAAATAAGGACGTTCAAATTTTCCTGTTCTTATAATGGAATCTTTTACATTTTGTGCAAGATTGGAAGGTATTGCAAATCCTATTCCGATACTTCCTCCTGTTGTGGAAAAAATAGCTGTATTTACACCGATAACATTCCCGTTAATATCCAAAAGAGGGCCCCCGCTGTTTCCCTGATTTATAGCAGCATCTGTCTGAATAAAGTTTTCTATCTGTTCAATTCCTAATGAGCTTCTTCCTAATGCTCCTATTACTCCTACTGTCATGGAGCTGTTTAATCCTAAAGGATTTCCGAAAGCAATAGCCCAGTGACCTATTTTGATACTGTCTGAATTTGCAAATTTTAATGGAACAAATTTTTTATTAGAATTAATTTTTAATATTGCTATATCTATTTCAGGAGAAGCACCTACAAGCTTGGCAGAATATTCATTTCCGTCAGAAAGTTTTATAAATATTTCGTTGGCTCCGTCAATAACATGATTATTCGTCATTATATATCCGTCATTTGAAATAATAAATCCGGAACCGAGACTTCCTGATTCTTTTTTCATTTGTCTACGTCCTGAAGTGCCGAACAGGAGTTCTTCAAGGGGATTGTAAGTATTGACGATAACAGTTTTTTTTGTTCTTATATTGACTACAGAATCCTTACTTTTTTCATATACATTTGAAAATGCATCTTGGACTCTGTATACATCATTTGACGAGCTGACCGATGAAAAAGAACTTTTCTCTGCAGCTCCGCCGGAAACATTCTTATTTACAGTTTCTGCATTTAAGCTAAGAGCAGCAAGTAAAAAAGAAATTGTTAAAATTTTTTTCAGTTTCATAAATATATCTCCTTAAATTATTTTATTTAAATAAATTGTATTCCTAATTTATTAGAAATTCGATAGAAATTTAATAAATTATTCCTTTGAATAGGATTATTTTATCGGGGTATTTTTGAAAACTGTTAAAATAACAGATTTTTAACAATTATTTTAAAAGTTACGGATAATAAAATGTCGATTTTATAATGATTTTGCTAATTTAAAAATAAAAATATTATAAGTTTTAAGTTTTGAAATGTTTTCTGATAAAATTTTTAACAAGAGTATTTTTTTATGAAAGATTATTATTGTTGTTTCATCAGGTGAAAAAAACATTAAATTATAAATTAGACGCTTTACTGTTTTTATAAAAATTGAAAAATTCCCAACTTAAATATGCGTAAATTATTTGAAAAGGGAGATTTTTCACCTACATAAAAGAATTTATCTGAAAAAGTATTGCCAGTCGGGGAATAAAAGTATATAATAACGTATATAAAAGAATTTTTATTATTGGAAATAATATTAGAATGATTGATTTTATCAGTATTGAATAAAAACATAGGATGTATTTAAATTCTACCTTGTGCTGTATAATTATTAAGATCTTGACATTGAATAAAAACATAGGATGTATTTAAATTCTCTTAATCCTTTAAATCTATTAACTAATTTAGTCATTGAATAAAAACATAGGATGTATTTAAATTTCTCTCCTGCCGCCGTATAAATAAACCTTTTATTGATTGAATAAAAACATAGGATGTATTTAAATTCTATAAGATTAGCAACTCTCTCTAGTTCAATGTTAATTGAATAAAAACATAGGATGTATTTAAATCAATCCTGAAATAAAATCAAGGAGATGATGAAATATATTGAATAAAAACATATTGATGTATTTAAACCAGCTATTATAGCTACTACTATTACTCCAATCGGATATTGAATAAAAACATATGATGTGTCTGTTAAAATAAAAAAGGAGAAGTGAAAGAGAGTAACTTTCAGGAAAAAATATAAAAAAATAAAATTAGGAAGTAAAATACAAACTAAAAAGAAATTTATTCAATAATTTAAATAACAGATATTTGATAGAGAAGATCAATATAGGGGTGTGAATTAAAAAAAATTAACGGAAGAAATGCAAAGGAGTTACTCAAGGGAAGGAAGTTTCATAGGGTAATACGGTAATAGAATCATTTCATTCGATAATAAAAAGAGAATGTTTAAACCGTTTATAAACTAAAAAATTTAAAAGAAGTAAAGCAGCTGATATTTGAAGATATAAAAATATTTTATAATAAAGGGGATTATGTTCATATTGTGAAATGATACCGCTATTAAAGTATGAAGTATACTGTATTTATTAAAAAAATTAAAAATATTCTGTTTAACTTCTTTTTTTTGATATAAGAGAAAAAATTTAAACTTTACAAATATACATAAAATATGTATAATATGTTAAGATAGAGGTGCAGTTGTTAAGAGTAAATTTATGGAGAAGAGTCAATTTGATGAAGTAAATGGAAAGGAATAACTGCCGAAGGACAAAGAGTGACTGACTTTGTTGCTGGGACTGGGGAGAATATCCGTAGGACTGTCATTGTCATAAGATAATGGTGAGCTGTCAGATATAAATAATAATTTTAATATATTTGATTATATATTTACTAAAATAATTGTTTTATATGCTGATATTCTCTATCGGCATTTTTTTATGAAAGAACTTTTAAAAATGGGAGGAAGGGAAATGAAATTATTCGGAACATCTGAAATAAATGAACAGGGAAATTTATCCATAGGAGGAGTAGATACGACAGAACTTGTAAAAGAGTTTAACACCCCTCTTTATATAATGGATCAGGAACTGATAGAAACAACAATTGATAAAATGAAAAAAGTATTCATATCTTCAAGATTTGATACGCATATTGCATATGCAGGAAAAGCTTTTTTTACAACAGGAATGGCTAAAATTATTGAATCAAAAGGACTTGAACTTGACGTGGTTTCAGGAGGAGAGCTGTATACTGCATATAAAGCCGGATTTCCCATGAATAAAGTGCATATGCACGGAAATAATAAAACTTATGAAGAGCTGGAAATGGCAGTAGAGCTAGGGATTAAGGAAATCGTAATAGATAATGAAAATGAAATAGGAAAAATAGAAAAAATATGCAAGGAAAAAGGAAAAAAACAGGCAGTTCTGCTCAGAATAGATCCGGGAATAGAAGCTCATACGCATCATTACATAAAAACTTCAGGACTGACATCAAAATTCGGAGTTTCCTTATTTCAGAAAAATCTTTTTGATATAGTAAAAAGAATAAATGACAGTGAATATTTTGAATTTAAAGGATTTCATACACATATAGGCTCTCAGATATTCCAATCGGCATTTTTCATATTTGCACTGGATGAAATATTCAAGTATCTGGATAAGTTGAAAAAGGAGCTTGGAATAGTAGTCCATACTGTAAATATGGGCGGCGGTTTCGGAGTTTATTATAAAGAGGGAGATGATCCTGCATCTATTGAAGAAGTACTTCAGGAAATAATAACTTATACGGAAGCTATGGAAATTAAATATAAGATAGGTTTTAAAGAATTGTGCATTGAGCCGGGAAGAAGTATCGTAGGTAATGCAGGGACAACTTTGTATGAAATAGGAGGGATAAAGGAAACTGTAGGAGGAAAAAAATATGTATTTGTCAATGGAGGAATGGCGGACAATATAAGGCCGGCACTTTATCAGGCTGAATACGAAGCCGGAATAGTAAATAAACTCAATGAAGAAGCTGTAAATGAAGTTACTCTTGCAGGAAAATTCTGTGAATCAGGTGATGTGCTTATTGAAAAGACGAAACTTCAGAATGCGGAAGTAGGAGATATTCTTGCTATGACTACAACAGGAGCATACTGCTATTCCATGTCCAGTAATTACAACAGATTTACAAAGCCTGCAGTTGTATTTGTAAAAGGGGGAAGAGCCAAACTGGCAGTGAAAAGAGAAACTTATGAAGATATAGTAAGAAATGATGAAATTTTTGAATTATAATTTTTTAAGAAAATAAATTTTAAAAAAAATACAAATTGTGGTAAAATAAAATAAATTACTAAATTTTGAAAAAATTATTCAGAAATATTTTCTGAAGTGTAAAATAATCATATCGGAAAAATGAAAAAAATTGAAAACTGAAATATGTGACAGGATTAAACAGAATACGGACAAATGAAATTTAAAATCAGAGTGTACCTGAAATTACGAAAATTATTTTAGAAAGCAGGTTTTAAAGTGATAATAGTACATAAATACGGCGGAAGTTCCGTTGCGACGACTGAGAAAATATTGAATATAGCAAAATATCTGGGAAAAGTAAAAGACGAGAATAATGATGTAGTAGTTGTAGTTTCTGCAATGGGCAAAACTACTGATATATTAATAAAACTGGCATATGAAATAACCGTAGATCCTGATAAAAGAGAAATGGACAGGCTTATGTCCACAGGAGAGCAGCAGACAATAGCACTTTTAAGTATAGCATTGCAGTCACTGGGCTATGATGCCATATCTCTTACAGGACGGCAGGCGGGAATAATGACCGAAGGTCATCATACGAAAAACACAATAAAATCCATAGACGGAGAAAAGATAAAAGAGCATCTGAAACAAGGTAAAATTGTTATTGTCGCAGGCTTTCAGGGAGTAGATGATGCAGGAGATGTAGCAACATTGGGAAGGGGAGGTTCGGATACTTCGGCAGTTGCTCTTGCAGCTGTACTTAAAGGGAAATGTGAAATATATACTGATGTAGACGGCATATATTCCATTGATCCGAGAGTTTATCCTGATGCAAAAAAAATTGCATGCATATCTTATGATGAAATGATGGAACTGGCATTTCTCGGTGCAGGTGTAATGGAGCCGAGAGCGGTGGAATTAGGAAAGAAATATAATGTGGAAATATATGTAGGAAAATCTTTAGGGGAAAAAAATGGTACAATAATAACTTCAGAGGAGAAAGTAATGGAAGAAAAAATAATAACGGGTATATCCATTAATGAAAATGTACTTATGGTTAATATTGAAAATATACCGACATATGCAAAAAATGTTTATGCTATTTTTGAACAGGCGGTAAAATACGGAATAAATATTGATATGATAAGTCAAAATGATGTATCAAGCGAACACGGGAGTTTTGCATTTACATGTCCTAAAACTGATAAATCTTCTTTGGAAAAAATAAATGAAATTCTCGAGGATAGGTTTAAGGATATATCGGTAATTATAAATCCTTATGTAGTAAAAGTTTCTGTTGTAGGAATAGGACTTATAAGTAATGTAGGAGTAGCTGCAAGAGTTTTTAAAGTTCTATCTGAAAATAATATAAGTTTTCATCAGGTAGCGGCTTCGGAAATAAGTATAGCTATAATAGTGGATGAAGTAATGGGGAAGGAAACTGCAAAACTTCTTGCAGAAGAATTTAATATTTAAAAATAATGTGCAGTATATCATATATTATTAAAAAGTATTATAAAAGTTAAAATTTAGTTCAAAAAGGAGGAATAAAGATGCTGAAATTTGAAAAATATCATGGAGCGGGAAATGATTTTATCATTGTCAATGAGAAAGAACTTATAGAAAAGGGGATACCGGATTACAGCCAGTTTGCCCACGAAATATGCTGTCGACATTTCGGTATCGGAGCTGATGGACTGTTAATACTGAAATATGTGGCAAATATGCCTTTCATGTTTTTTTATAATCCTGACGGGAGTCAGGCTCCTATGTGCGGAAACGGAATAAGATGTTTTGCCCATTATCTGAAAAATAACAATGTTGAACAGGAAAATACATTTACAGTGAAAACTCTTGCAGGGGATATGGTTATTGAAACTTCTGTTGAAAATGATACCTTTTTTGCTAAGGTAAATATGGGTGAACCCATATTTGATGTGAAAAAGATGATTAATATTGAAAAAGAAAGATTTATGAGAGAAAAAATAACTGTAGAAGGAAAAGAAACAGAAATTTCATATATTTTTATGGGAACGGATCATTCCGTCATATTTGTAAATGATTTTAAAGAATACGATATAGATACATTCGGAAAAAAAGTAGAAAATTTTACCGAAGTGTTTCCTAAAAAAGTTAATGTAAATTTTGTGAAAGTCATAGACAGAAACCATATTGAAATAATTACGTGGGAAAGAGGAGCGGGAAGAACTCTGGCATGCGGAACAGGAGCAACGGCATCGGCAGTTCTTGCAAGAATTTACGGATTTGTAGAAGATCATATAAATGTAAAAGTTCCGGGAGGGCAGCTTGCCATAGATTATGCAGGATACGGAAGTGAAGCTTTTATGACGGGACCAAGTGAAAAAATAGCCGAAGGATATTATATTTTTAAAAGATAAAATGCAGAAAAGAGATGATGACTATGAAATTTGAAGGCTCATATGTAGCACTGATAACTCCGTTTAAGGAAAATGGAGAACTGGATGAAGAAAAAATAAGAGAACTGGTAAATTATCATATTGAAAGCGGAACGGCTGGAATAGTACCGTGCGGAACGACAGGAGAAGCTCCCACATTGACTTTTGGCGAGCATGAAAGAGTTATAAAAATAGTAGTGGAGGAAGTAAAGGGAAGGATACAGGTAATAGCCGGAGCAGGGTCGAATAATACTCAGAGAGCCGTAGAACTCACAAAATATGCAAAAGAACTGGGTGCAGATGCAGCTCTAAGTACATGTCCCTACTATAATAAACCGAGTCAGAGAGGACTTTACGAACATTATAAAAAAATAGCTGAAGAAGCTGCATTTCCCGTAATGTTGTACAATGTTCCCGGAAGAACGGGAGTAAACATAGAAGCCGAAACAGTGGCAAAACTTGCAGAAATTCCTGAAATCGTTGCTATAAAAGAAGCTACGGGAAGTCTGGAACAGATGATAAAGATACAGGATTTATGCGGAGATAAAATAGAAATACTGTCGGGAGAAGATCATTTAATACTGCCCATGCTGTCCATAGGAGCAAAAGGTGTAGTTTCAGTAGTAGCGAATATTATGCCTCAGGAAATGAGTGACTTGATATTCTCATTTTTAAATAAGGATTTTGACAGGGCATATAAACTGCACATGGATTTATATGATGTCAGCAGAAATATGTTTATAGAAGGAAATCCCGTTACAGTGAAAACTGCAATGAAAATACTCGGAAAAATCGGAAATGACAATGTAAGACTTCCGCTTCTTCCGTCAGAAGAGGGGACATATAAAAGATTGGAAAACCTGTTTAAAGAAAAAGAAATAATTTAATTGTAATAAAAATCGGGAGGAATGGAAATGAAAAAATACAACGTGGCAATAGTCGGGGCAACAGGTCTGGTGGGGCAGACATTTCTAAAAGTTTTAAAGGAGAGAAGTTTTCCTATAGAAAAGTTATATTTGTATGCATCGGCAAGGTCAGCAGGAAAAACAGTGAAGTTTGATGAAAAAGACTATACAATAATTGAGCTGAAAGATGAAAATATAAAAGAAGATATAGACATAGCATTATTTTCAGCAGGAGGGGGAGTATCTCTTGAATTTGCTCCGAAATTTAAAGCTAAAGGAGCTGTGGTAGTGGATAACAGCAGTGCGTGGAGAATGGAAAAGGACATACCTCTGGTAGTACCCGAAGCAAATCCTGAAGCACTTGACGGACATAACGGAATAATAGCCAACTGTAACTGTTCGACTATACAGGTTATACCTGTACTGAAAGTTCTTCAGGATAAATACGGACTCAAAAGAGTAGTATTTTCCACTTATCAGGCAGTGGCAGGTTCAGGACAGAAAGGGATAGACGATCTGGAAGCAAATTTAAAGGGAGAGCCTTCAAAAGGGTATCCTCACCAGATAGCATTTAATCTGATTCCGCATATTGATACATTTCTGGATAACGGATATACAAAAGAGGAAATGAAAATGGTACAGGAAACAAGGAAAATATTAAATCTTCCTGATTTGAAAGTAACTGCTACATGTGTAAGGGTTCCTGTAAAAATGGGACATGCAGTTTCCATAAATGTGGAATTGGAAAATTCTTTTGATTTAAAGGATGTAATAAGGGCATTTGAAGAAAAGGAAGGACTTATTGTAAGAGACAATGTTTCCGAGAATATTTATCCTATGCCTATAGAGGCGGCAGGAACAGATGAAATATACGTAGGAAGAATAAGAAAAGACGAATCGGTGGAAAACGGACTGAATTTATGGGTAGTTGCAGATAATATAAGAAAAGGTGCGGCAACTAATACAGTTCAGATTGCTGAAACATTAATAAAAAAAGGAGTTATATAATTGATATTGAATAAAATAAAAAATAAAATAATTTTTCTGCTAATATTTTTAGGCATGTTTGTAGGGGCATATGCTGAAAATGAAGAACTGAAAGTAGGAATGGAATGCGGTTATGCCCCTTTTAACTGGTTTCAGAATACAGGTAAAAACAATGCAGTAAAAATTGAAGGGGGATATTGCGGAGGTTACGATGTAGAAATAGCTAAATTAATAGCTGAAGGATTGGGGAAAAAATTAGTTATAGTAAAAACTGAGTGGGATGCTCTTCTCGGTCCTGCACTGACTTCAGGAAAAGTGGATATAGTCATCGCGGGTATGTCGCCTACAGCCGAAAGGAAAGAAAGTCTGTCTTTTACAAAACCTTATTATGAATCGGATCTTGTAGTGGTAGTGGCAAAGGACGGGAAATATGCTTCTGCAAAGTCAATTAATGACTTTCAGGGAGCAAGAATAACGGGACAGCTGAGTACGTTACATTACAATGTTATAGAGCAGATGAAGGGTGTATCAAAACAGCCTGCAATGGAAAACTTTCCTGCAATGATAGTGGCATTGAGTTCAGGGAAAATAGACGGATATGTTTCCGAAAAACCGGGAGCAATGGCGGCACAGCTTTCAAATCCGAATCTGACTTTTACAAGTTTTGACAAAGAAAACGGATTTAAATATGAAAATTCAGAAGTTGATGTGGCAATAGGCATAAAAAAGGGGAATGAAGAGCTTGTTCAGAAAATAAACGGAATTTTGGACGGAATATCTTCAGAAAAGAGAAAGCATATTATGGAAACTGCCATAAAAAATCAGCCTGAGATGGGACAGAAGTCATTTACGGAATGGGTGCTGTTTTTTCTGAAAAATAACTGGGGAGCTTTTCTGAAAGGGACATTGACTACTCTGTTAGTCTCTCTCACAGGAACAATAGCAGGATTTATAATAGGATTGGGAGTTACTCTCATTAAAAATATAAATACCGACGAAAGAACTCCGAAATTAAAAAAAATCGGACTGAAAATACTTAATGTACTATTTTCGGTTTATGTGACAGTGTTCAGAGGGACACCGATGATAGTACAGTCGATGGTAATATATTACGGTTCGTCACAAATTTTCAACTGGAACTTTTCTCCGATGGGAGCCGCACTTTTTATTGTTTCCATAAATACAGGGGCATATATGTGTGAAATTATAAGAGGAGGTATAGAATCCATAGACAAGGGTCAGTTTGAAGCTGCACAGGCAATAGGAATGACCCATTTTCAAATGATGAAAAACATAATTTTTCCGCAGATGTTTAGAGTTATTCTTCCTGCAATAGGAAATGAATTTATTATAAATATAAAAGATACATCTGTATTGAATGTAATAAGCGTTACTGAACTTTTTTTCATATCAAAGTCCGTAGCAGGGTCATATTCCCGTTATTATGAAGTGTTTATTATTACAAGTGTAATATATTTTTTCCTGACATTTACATTATCCTCAATTTTGAAATATATTGAGAAAAGAATAGACGGACCTCAGAATTTTGAATTTTTTGATGAAATTTCTACAGAAGGTGCAGTTCAGAGAACAGGTACAGGAGGGGATAA
>JAUNKI010000054.1 GCA_030532815.1 Leptotrichiaceae bacterium | reverse complement strand
TTCAAATTATTTCAACGAAAAAAATACGGGAATGAACGTTAAGAAAAATCACTGTCTGAGCGTAGCGAGTTTGTGATTTTTTAGTGAATGGAGTGTTTTTGAGTTTAGAAATAATTTGAGTTGGCAGTTTTTTGGTTCAACCTTTTTTGCAAAAAAATTTGGAGTGTTTTACAAAGCTTTTTTCAAAAAGCGTAGATTATCCGATAGTAGGAGTATGAGGGTGATATAAGCCCTCATAAATTTATCTCCATATAGGTACTTTTGTAGACGGAATGTTGAAACCGTCTGAATTTTTCAATATAATAACTTCACTGTTCTTTTTTCTTAGATCATATAATCTGCCGTCAGCAGGAATAACGGCGAGATAACCGAATTTTCCTCCTGTTGCCGACACATAGGAACCATCAGGATAATCGTGATCCGACCATGCCGCTCCTCTTTTTCCGTTTGATGTAAAAGCTATATATTTACCGTCAGGAGAAAATACAGGCATACTCTCTCCTTCGTAGTCCGTAATTCCTGACGTTTCACTTATTGTAACCTGCTTTAAATTGCTGCCGTCAATGTCTGC
Organism: Leptotrichiaceae bacterium; assembly: GCA_030532815.1. Lineage (GTDB taxonomy): Bacteria > Fusobacteriota > Fusobacteriia > Fusobacteriales > Leptotrichiaceae > Pseudoleptotrichia. The sequence continues at coordinate 11,233 of JAUNKI010000054.1, read as the reverse complement.
AATCCATAGGTGTTTATTTTTTCTGAAAGCAAGCTTTGTCCCCTGAGGATTAACGGTTATATAACTTGCATCTCCCACATCCAGAACCTTGACTGCTTTTTTATATTCGTCTGAAGAACTGCATTTATAAAGTGTTTTCCCTATTCTGAAATATAAAGTGTTATCCTTTGTCCATAAGGGTTTTCCGTAATAAAGAAATCCTACACTTTCATCTACCCATTGGCTTACTTCTTTTCCTGTACTTGTGTCTATAATAGTCAGAGGTAACTCTGCAAAATGCTGTGCAGAAACGGCAATATATTTTTCATCGGGAGAAATTGCGGCTTCCATATAGGAAATATCACCCCATGTATAAATTTTATCAAAAATATTTTTACCGTCTGAAAGTTTTTTATAGTTGTAATCATCTTTTATATTACGCAATAAATATCTTCTCTCATCAAAATTAAATGATCCTTCGACATCTAACGTGAGCAGTATTTTTTTATTGTCCCATGAAATGTCGAAATCATCATAAAGGTTTCCTGCTCCCATAGACGTCCACTTTTTTTCGATAAATTTCTGTTTTGAAAAATCATAGTATCCTACATTGCCTCCGAATTCTACATAAATAATTCCTGAAGGCTTACTTTTAAAACCGCATGAAATAAAAATTGAAATAGCTGTTATAATTATCATTATTTTTTTCATAATATTTTCTCCTGTTAATTTATATATTTATTTTATCTGTAAGACATTAAAATAAAATGAGAAATTAAAATAAACGGAATTTAACATTGGAATTTTCATAAAATTATATTTCAAAAAAAATATTTTTTTTGAAAAGTTAAAAAATAAAATATATGATATAATAAATAAAAATGGTGTGTCTTTTAAGAAATTAAAAAAAGTTAAAAAAGTCAAAGAAAAAAATCGAACTTTTTTTTGAAAAGTTAAAAAAGTTGGGTATATTTGTTATAGAAGAGGATGAGTGAAATGCAGGAAGAAAAAAAAACAAAAATCAGCAAATTAAACAAAACTGATTATCAGATACTTGAAAGAACAATGAAAAATTCCAGAATTTCCAGAACGGATTTGTCGGAACAGCTGGAACTCACTCCCGCAGCAATTTCCAAAGCAATAAGAAAACTGATTTCTCATAACCTTATAGAAGAACATCATAATTTAAGCTCCACAGGAGGAAGACCGAGAACGGTTTTGAGAATAAACAGAAAATATAAAAAAATTGTCGGAATTAATCTCGGAGTCGGATTTATAAGTATAGCGGTCAGTTATCTGAACGGTGAAATACTGCAAATAAGAGAAAGGAAATTTGCATTTAAAATTCAGGAAAAAGTACTTGACTTACTGAATGAGGAAATATCCAATATTATTGAAGAATTTGATGCAGATTCCATTGCGGGGATAGGGCTTGCAACTCACGGTCTTGTAGACAGAAAAAAAGGAACGGTAATATTTTCACCGCACTTTAAATGGAGAAAACTGGAAATACGTAAATGGCTTGAAAGCAGATACAATATTCCGGTTATAGTTGAAAATGATGTAAGAGCCATGCTGATGGCAGAACACATATACGGTCGTGCAGGAAAAATGAAAAATTTTATACTTCTGTACATAAGAAACGGTGTAGGATCGGCGATTTTCCTAAACGGAAAAATATTTGAAGGAAGTAATCACGGAGCCGGAGAAATAGGGCATTTCATTGTAAAGGAAAATTCTACTGTACAGTGCAGATGCGGAAAATACGGCTGTCTGGAAACCGAATATTCGGAACAGGCACTTATAAACAGAGTAGTTTGGGAACTTGAAAAAAGAGAAAACACGGAAATAAAAGAAAAGATAACTATAGATCACGTGTATGACAAATTTAAAAATAAAGAAGAACCCTATTTTTCCATAGTAAAGGAAGCTGCTTATGAAACAGGGAAAGTAGTCGGAAATATTCTCAATGTACTGGACATTAATGACGTAATAGTTTCAGGAGATACGGTAATGGCTGAAAAACTTTTTCTTGATAATTTTAAAAAAGGTGTGGACAGAATGATTCTTGAAGAATTTAATAAAAAAATCAGAATTGTTCCGTCGGAACTCAGTGATACAATAGGAATTTACGGAGCCGTGTCGTTAATTACAAGTAATTTGTTTACAGGAGAAAAGCTCCTTAAAATAAAAAAAGAAGGAAAATTTTCCGGGAATTTTACAAATGCGGAAAAATCGAATTAAATAAGGTTATAAAAAAAATTATTTTATAGAGGTGAAAAGGATGAAAAAAATTTTATTGGTTATGCTGGCGATATTTATGCTGTTAGCATGCGGAGGAGAGAAAAAGGAAGCAAAAGAAGGAGGTCAGGCGGCAGAAGGTAAGAAAATCAAAATCGGAGTTACTATTTACAAATATGACGATAACTTTATGGCGACATTGAGAAAAGACCTTGAGGCATTTGCCAAAGAAGATGCCGATGTGGAACTGATTATGAACGATTCTCAGAATAATCAGGCAATACAGAACGAGCAGGTGGATACATTAATAGCAAAAGGTGTAAACGTACTGGCAATTAACTTAGTGGACCCTGCAGCGGGACAGACAATAATTGATAAGGCGAAAGCTGCAAATGTACCGGTTGTATTCTTTAACAAGGATCCGGGAACTGCTGCATTACAGTCTTATGAAAAAGCTTACTATGTGGGAACTAAACCTGAGGAATCAGGAGTAATTCAGGGACAGTTAATTGAAAAGAACTGGAAAGCGGATCCGAAAGAAGATCTGAACGGTGACGGAATTATCCAATATGTACTGTTAAAAGGTGAACCGGGACACCCTGATGCAGAAGCAAGAACAACATATGTAATAAAAGAACTGAACGATAAAGGTATTAAAACTGAAAAACTGAATGAAGATACAGGAATGTGGGATGCAGCTCAGGCAAAGGATAAAATGGATGCATGGCTGTCAGGCCCTAATGCTTCAAAAATAGAAGTAGTTATTTCAAATAATGACGGAATGGCGCTGGGAGCATTGGAAGCATTGAAAGCACATCAGAAACAGCTGCCTATTTACGGAGTTGACGCTTTGGCGGAAGCATTGACACTGATTGAATCAGGGGAATTAAAAGGAACTGTATTGAATGACGGTAAAAATCAGGCTAAGGCGGTTCTTGAGCTGGCAAGAAACTTAGGAAATGGAAAAGATCCTCTTGAAGGAACTTCATGGAAATTTGAGGAAAAATCAGTTAGAATCCCTTATGTAGGTGTAGACAAAGACAACTTGGCAGAATTTAAAAAATAATCGGAATAAATAAAAATTAATGATACCGCTGATGAGCTCTTTGCAGACTTGTTTGCGGTATCTTTTTAAAAAGAGGTGAAAAATGAAAAATTCTGATAAAAAACATGAATATGTCCTCAGAATGGAAGGGATAAGTAAGGAATTTCCCGGAGTAAAGGCACTGGATAATGTAAATTTGAGAATAAGACCGAATAGTGTCCATGCATTAATGGGAGAAAACGGAGCGGGAAAATCGACGCTTATGAAATGTCTGTTCGGAATATATAAGAAAGATACAGGGGAAATATATCTTGAAGGGGAAAAAACTGAATTCAGAAATTCCAAAGAAGCGTTGGAAAGAGGTGTCTCAATGGTACATCAGGAGTTAAATCAGGTTGTACAGAGAAATGTAATGGATAACATATGGTTGGGGAGATATCCGAAAAAAGGTCTGTTTATAGATGAAGAAAAAATGTATAAGGAAACAAAAAAAATATTTGACAGACTCGAAATAAAAATAGACCCGAGAACTAAAGTAGGCAACCTTTCAGTATCACAAATGCAGATGCTGGAAATTGCCAAAGCAGTTTCTTATGATTCAAAAGTGCTCATACTTGATGAGCCGACTTCATCGCTTACTGAAAATGAAGTAAAGCATCTTTTTCACATAATAAAAAAATTACAGGGAAGCGGTATAGGAATAGTGTATATTTCCCATAAAATGGAAGAAATTACGGAAATATGTGATGAAATAACAATATTAAGAGACGGTCAGTGGGTAACTACTGAAAAAGTAAAAGAACTTACAACAGACGAAATTATCAATCTTATGGTAGGAAGAGATCTGACAAGCAGATTTCCTTATAAAACCAATGTTCCGTCCGATGTGATTATGGAAGTTGAAAATCTGACTGCCAAAAGGAAAAATTCCATTGAAGATGTTTCCTTTAATTTGCATAAAGGAGAAATCTTAGGAATAGCGGGACTTGTGGGTTCCAAAAGAACGGATATAGTTGAAACTGTATTCGGAGTAATGGAGAAAAAATCAGGAGTAATAAAAATACACGGTAAAGAAGTGAACATAACCAATCCGAAAGAAGCCACAAAAAACGGGTTGGCACTTATTACCGAAGAAAGACGTTCTACAGGAATATTTTCCATGCTGGACATAAAATTCAACTCGATTATTTCCAATACTAAAAGTTATAAGTCGGGAATAGGATTATTGGACGATAAAAAAATACAGAAGGATACAGGCTGGGTCATAGAAAGTATGAGAGTAAAGACTCCGTCTCAGAAAACTCATATAGGAAGTCTTTCAGGAGGAAATCAGCAGAAAGTAATAATAGGAAGATGGCTTCTGACAGAACCTGAAATACTCCTTATGGACGAACCTACAAGGGGAATAGATGTCGGAGCGAAATTTGAAATATATCAGTTAATGGTAAATCTGGCAAAAAAAGATAAGGGAATTATTATGATTTCATCGGAAATGCCGGAACTTCTGGGAGTTACCGACAGAATTTTAGTGATGAGTAACGGTAAAGTGGCAGGAATAGTGAAAACGTCCGAAACAACTCAGGAAGAAATATTGAAATTAACGGCAAAGTATTTATAGGAGGAAAAAATGGCGGAAAAAATATTGAGCAAGGATAAGAAAAATATAAATCCGAAAGAAATAATAATGAACGGAGGGATATATCTCGTTTTAGTGTTACTGTTAATCATGATAATAGTAAAAGATCCATCATTTTTAAGCTTGAGAAACTTTCAGAATATCCTGACGCAGTCATCGGTAAGAATAATAATAGCATTGGGAGTTGCAGGAATTATAGTAACTCAGGGAACCGATCTTTCAGTAGGAAGACAAGTAGGAATGGCTGCATTGCTTTCAGCTACCCTGTTACAGGCAGTAAGCAATCCGAATAAAGTTTTTAAGGGACTGGCAACTTTGCCGATACCTATTGTCATACTTATAGTAATAATTTTAGGTGCCGTGTTCGGTCTTGTGAACGGTCTTATAGTGGCAAAGCTTAATGTTGTTCCTTTTGTTACGACAATGGGAACAATGGTTATAGTATACGGAATAAACTCCCTTTATTTTGATTATGTGGGGGCTTCTCCTGTTGCGGGATTTTCTCCGAAATATTCCGAAGTGGCACAGGGATATTTGTTCAAAATAGGTCAGCTGAGTCCTTCAAAGCTTATATTATACGCCGTAATAGCTATAATATTCATGTGGATATTATGGAATAAGACGGTATTCGGAAAAAACCTGTTTGCAGTCGGAGGAAATCCTGAAGCTGCAAGGGTTTCAGGAGTAAATGTGGCAAGAACGCTCGTAACGGTTTACATATTGTCGGGAATTATGTATGCACTTGGAGGATTTTTGGAAGCGGCACGTATAGGTTCCGCTACAAATAATCTCGGATTTATGTATGAAATGGACGCTATCGCGGCATGTGTCGTAGGAGGAGTATCTTTCAGTGGAGGAGTAGGTAAGATTTCGGGAGTAGTTGCCGGAGTTATTATCTTTACTCTTATTAACTACGGGCTGACTTATGTTGAGGTAAGTCCTTACTGGCAGTATATTATAAAAGGGATAATAATTATAGTGGCAGTTGCAATAGATGTATTGAAATATAAGAAAAATAAATAATTTGAAAATGAGGGTGTCATTACCCTCATATTTCCCTTACGCATATTTTTTCTGTTTTTAACAGTGACGGGAAGGGACTAAAATAAAAGTTAATTTTTCAGGAGGAAACAAAGCATGTCGGATTTAAAGAGAAAATTTTCAGAAGTATTCGGAGAATCACATGAAAAGGAGTTTTTTTCTCCGGGTAGAGTGAATTTAATCGGAGAGCATACGGATTATAACGGAGGAAATGTATTTCCGTGTGCCATAGACAGGGGAACTTATGCTCTCATAAAATTACGGAATGACAATAAATTCAGAATGTATTCCGAAAATTTTGAAAAAACGGGTATAATCGAGTTCAGCCTGGATAAACTTGAAAATGAAAAAGAACATGACTGGGCAAACTATCCTAAAGGAGTCATAAAAATGTTTATGGAAGCGGGATATGAAATAAATAGAGGATTTGACATACTCTTTTACGGGAATATACCTAACGGTGCAGGGCTTTCATCATCGGCTTCCATTGAAATACTTACAGGAGTAATACTGAAAAATATATTCAATCTGGATATAGACATGATAGAAATGGTAAAATTAGGTCAAAAAACCGAAAATTTATTTATCGGTGTAAATTCAGGCATAATGGATCAGTTTGCAGTAGGAATGGGTAAAAAAGATCATGCAGTTCTGCTTGACTGTAACACTCTGAAATATGAATATGTGCCTGTTATACTGGAAGATGAAGTAATAGTAATATCAAATACGAATAAGAGGAGAGGTCTTGCAGATTCAAAATATAATGAAAGACGGGGAGAGTGTGAACAGGCATTAAAAGATTTGCAGACAAAGCTTCATATAAAGGCATTGGGCGAACTGTCCATAGAGGAGTTTGAAGAAAATAAAAAATTAATAGAAAATGAAGTGAACAGAAAAAGGGCAAAACATGCTGTTTATGAAAATCAGAGAACATTAAAAGCCCAGCAGGAATTATCAAAAGGGAATTTGGAAGAATTCGGAAAGTTAATGAACCGATCTCATGAATCCCTTAGAGATGATTATGAAGTTACAGGTAGGGAGCTTGATACTTTAGTGGAGCTGGCATGGAAACAGGACGGAGTAATAGGTTCGAGAATGACGGGAGCAGGATTTGGCGGTTGTACTGTAAGTATAGTGAAAAAAGATAAAGTCAATGAATTTATAAAGAATGTAGGCAGAGAATATAAGGAAAAAATAGGATATGATGCTGATTTTTACATTGTGAAAGTAAGTGAAGGACCGAGAATGCTATGATAAGTATAGAAAAAAAATTATTCGGAGTATATAAAGGAAAAGAAGTATTCAGATACAAGTTAGAAAATGGCAGCGGATTTCAGGTAGATGTTCTGAACTTGGGAGGAATTATAACCGGAATATATACGGAAGACAGGAAAGGAAATCTGAAAAATATAGTGTTGGGTTATGAAAAACTTGAAAAGTATATCGGAAATGCTGCATATCCCGGTTCTGTAATAGGAAGAACGGCAGGAAGAACGGAAAACGGAGAGTTTTTCATTGACGGAGTAAAGTACAGTTTGGAAAAAAATGACGGTGAAAATTCAATACATGGAGGAAAAGAGGGGCTTAATACAAAAATTTTCAATGTAAAAGAGCTTGATAACGGAATAGAACTGTCTTATACAAGTCCTCATATGGAAGAAGGATATCCTGGAACGGTGGAATTTAAAATTTCGTATCTGATAAATGAAAATAATAGCCTGATTCTTGAATATAGCGGCGTTTCAGATAAGAAAACCTATATTAATCTGACTAACCATACGTATTTTAATCTGTCGGGAAACCTTGAAAAAAACGGAGATGAACAGATATTGAAAATAAAAGCGGATAATGTATGTGAATTAGGTTCAGGGCTTATACCTACAGGGAATTTTATTAATGTTGGAAATACCGTATTTGATTTTAGAAAAGGACTGAAAATAAAGGATGGAATAGAAAAAGGACATTCTCAGTTTGAGATAACAAGAGCATATGATCACCCTTTTATCCTGAACTCCGGTAAAAATGATAATGATTCGCAGATTATACTTTATTCGGAATACAGCGGCATTGAAATGGAAATTATGACAACTGAAAGAACGGCAGTAATATATACGGGAAATTATTTGGACGATGTCCCTGAATTTCAGGAGGAGAAAGGACGTAACAGACGGTATTTGGGAATTGCAATAGAGACACAGAATTTTCCCAACGGAATAAATGAAGAAAAATTTAATGTAAAACCTCTTGAAAAAGGGGAGAAATACCGTAATAAAACTGTTTATAAATTTAATAAGGTTTAATACTGAAAAATTTGAAATATTAAAAATCATTACAATTGTCGAAATTTTTATAGGAAAAATTTAGCAGTAAAATTAAAAAAATAGAACAGTTTATTTATCCGATTGAAAATAATTTCAAGATTATGATATTTTTAAAGATTATAAATTATTATTTTTACTGACTTCATAAAAATGATAAAATATACATTAACGGATATATTTTAATTTCTGTAAAACAGACCGAAATTTAATATATTCAGTTGCAAAATGTAAAATCAGGAAAAAACAGGAAAGGAGTCATTAAAGTGAACATACTTGTAATAGGAGGAGCGGGATATATAGGCTCACATACAGTGAATCTACTGAAAAAAAACGGATATAATCCGATAATTTATGATAATTTGTCAAAAGGCTATGAAGATGTGGCTGAAATACTGGATGCCAAAATTATAAAAGGAGATCTCGGAGACAGGGAAAAGCTGAAACAGGTTTTTGAAAAGGAAAAAATAAATGCAGTCATGCATTTTGCAGCATTTATAGAAGTGGGAGAATCTGTACTGAAACCGTCGGAATACTATGATAATAATGTCGTAAAGGTTATAAAATTACTGGATCAGATGACAGAGTCTGGAGTAAAGTACTTTATATTCAGTTCTACAGCTGCTACTTTCGGAGAGCCTCAAAAAGAAAAAATAGATGAAACTCATATTCAATTACCGATAAATCCATACGGGAAAACAAAACTGGCAGTGGAAAAAATACTTGAAGATTATGATACTGCTTACGGACTTAAAAGTACGGTTCTCAGATATTTCAATGCAAGCGGTTCTGACGGTGACGGACTCATAGGAGAAAGTCACATTCCTGAAACTCATTTAATACCTCTCATATTACATGCGGCAAGCGGAAAAAGAGAGAGTATAAAAATATTCGGAAATGACTATAACACCAAAGACGGTACATGTGTAAGAGATTTCGTACATGTATATGATTTGGCAAAGGCACATATTCTGGGAATGGAAAAAATGTTCAGAGAAAACAGAAGCCTGAATTATAATCTCGGAAGCGGAGAAGGATATACAGTTAAGGAAGTTATAGAAAAAGTAAGGGAAGTTACAGGAAAAGATTTTAAAGTGGAGGAAGTGGAAAAAAGAGCCGGAGATCCTGCAATTTTAGTGGCTGATTCTACTAAAGCCGAAAAAGAACTGGGCTGGAAGCCGGAATATAACCTTGAGGAAATTATAAAATCAGCGTGGAAATGGGAAATGAACAAAAAATATTAATCAAAAAGACGGGATGTGGAAAATATGGACATATATTCAGAAATTGAAAAACTTATGGAATATTCCATAAAAAACGGACTTGTAAATGAGGAAGATAAAATACTTATAAGAAATCTTGTATCTGAAGCATTGGATTTGGATACTTTCAGGGAATTTTCGGAAGAAGAAACCGAAAAAATAAGGAAAGAAGTCGTAAATGCCGTTTATCCCTGTGAAATACTTGATAATATAGTAAAATGGGCAGGAGAAAACGGAAAACTGAAAAGTGATACGGTCACTTTTCAGGATCTGATGAATTCAAAAATAATGGGTCAGATAGTTCCGAGAACGTCGGAAATAAGGAAAGAATTTTGGGATAAATATGACAACTACGGAATAGACAAGGCAACCGAATACTTTTATGAATTATCGAAAAAAAGTAACTATATAAGAATGGACAGAATATCAAAAAATATTCACTGGACTTATGAAAATGAATACGGAAACCTTGAAATAACAATTAATCTTTCCAAACCTGAAAAGGATCCGAGAGACATTGCGATGGCAAAAAATAAAATTTCTACAAATTATCCTAAAGGGCTTCTTGATAAGGAAAATGAAGGTTATATGGGAAGGTCGGATCATCCAGGACGTCAAAACCATAGGACCATCAGACTGGATTTGTTAAATGAACACTGGTATTTACAGTATTCTCCTTATATTTATTACAATGAACATTCAATAGTATTTTCCCATGAGCATAAACCTATGAAAATAGATAAATCCACATTTGAAAGGCTGCTTGAATTTGTAAAAATATTTCCCCATTATTTTATAGGTTCAAATGCCGATTTGCCCATTGTAGGAGGTTCGATACTTTCCCATGATCATTTTCAGGCGGGAAGACATATTTTCCCTATGGAAAAGGCAAAAATAAAAGAAAAAATATCATTTGTCGGTTATGAGGATATAAATGCCGGAATTGTAAACTGGCCTATGTCCGTTATAAGACTGTCCGGTGAAAAAAACAGACTTGTAGAACTGGCAGATAAAATTTTGAAAAAATGGATAGAGTACAATGCCGAAAAACTTGATATATACGCTTACACAAAAGGAGAGCGGCACAATACGATTACACCTATTGCGAGATTTAAAGACGGGAAATATGAACTTGATTTAGTTCTCAGAAATAATCTTACAAATAAAAATCATCCTTTAGGTATTTTTCATCCTCATGATAAACATCATAATATAAAAAAAGAAAATATCGGACTGATAGAAGTAATGGGACTTGCCATACTGCCTGGAAGATTGATGGAAGAAACTGCACAGATAAAGGAAATAATTTTAAAAGTAAGAAATTCTGAAAAATTTAAAAATGACAGAAGTTACGAACCGTGTTATAAAGAAATGAATAATAACGAACTGTTAAGAAAACATACAGAATGGCTGAAATATTATCTGGAAGAAGACAAAATAAAATATATGGTTGAAGAAGATGCAGAAATATTCATAAGAAATGCCATAGGTGAAACTTTTTCAAAAGTTCTGGAAAATTGCGGAGTATTTAAAAATAATGAAGACGGAGAAAAAGGGTTTAGAAAATTTATAAAAAAAGTAAATGAAAAGGAAATTTAAAAATTAATAATATTTAAAAAAGTTCGGATTTAAAATTCGACTTTTTTTGTATGTTAGAATAAAAAAAGGAGAAGAGAAAGAGAGCAACTTTCAGGAAAAAATATAATAAAAG
>JAUNKI010000053.1:9558-11827 GCA_030532815.1 Leptotrichiaceae bacterium | reverse complement strand
AATTTTTTTCAAATATTCTTTAGACTGTTTTTTTCTTTTTTCAAGTTCTTCGTCATAAAGAGAATAAATTTTACTGTTCCTTTTTTCTACTAACCTGAAAAGTTTTGATGAAACGACACCGTCAAATGTAAAAAGAGGATTCTTAATATAATCGGGGTCTGAAGCTAGTCTGATTGTTTTATACAGGTTATTTACTTCAGATACAGCTTCGTCTTTTAATTTTGAGTTGGCTGTTAATATATTGTAATGGGAATCTTTAAGTTTTTTTATTAAATGTTCGTCCAATTTTTCTCGATTATTTTCTATATCGCTTATTTCATTATCAATCCCTTTTTTTCCCACAGAAAGGTTATTTCCTTTATTTTTAAATATAATATGGGAAAATTTGTCAAAGGGTTCCACTGCTTCATACTTGGAGCCCATAATGTATATAAACTGTTTCAGAAGTTTCTGTATTTCTTCATCTGAAACATTTTCAGGAACAGGTTTCAGTTTTTCCAGTTCTTTTATAACCATTTTTTCCCATATTTTCTCATTTTCATTTTTGTCCACGGAATAATAGCCTTCGTCTTGAGAATGGACTATTCCTTCAGGCTGATTTATAATTGTTTCGTATTTATATTCCAAAGACGGAAGTTTCTGACTGTTTTCCGATATTTCTTCATTTATATGTTCCTGATTCTGTAATCCGATATTATTTGTTTTTATATTACTTTTTTCATTGAAACATCCTAACAGAAGAAATATAGTAAAGATGACCGCTAATAATTTTAAAAACTTTTTTCCAAACAACTTTTTCACTTCCTTAAAATTATTTATATTATTAAATTTTTTTAAATATTTCGGAAATATTAATCAGGAATTTTTTTCCCCTGTTCCGCTTTATCTTGAAAGTAATAGTAAGAGTCCACTGTATCAAGAAGATAACCGTCTACTCCCATTGAATCTAACTTTTTCTGGTAACTTTTTATAATATTTTTCCATTCAGGTTTCCAATACTTTACTACGTAATTTCCTTTCCAGTTAGGGTTTTCTTCAACAATCCATTCAGGTCTTTTCCTGCTCCAGGATTTGTTCCAGTAATTTCTGTAATCTTCAGCTTCTCCTATACTTAAGTAGGCAATTACTATTCTTTTCCCGCCGTTCTTTTTTCTTTTCAGCTCTTCTGTCTGTTCTTTTGTAAAAAATATACCGTTATGAGAAGGTTCTATAAGCAGTAAATCATAATCAGTGTTTTTCAGATGCTCGAAATAGTCGTTAATATCCTTAAAATTTTCAGGATTTAAAAGGCATAGGAAATTTTTAACCTGATTTAATGAGGTAATATTGTCCGTATTATATCCTTTAACAGGAGAATATAAATTTTTAGCTTCAAAATTGGGTAATATTTCACTTACAAATCCTGTTTTTATATCTTCTTTAATAAGAAAATCCTTTTTTGTCTGTCCCTTCCCGTAATTAATGACAAAAATCGGTTTTCCGCCTTTTCTTACAGGAAGTGCAAGATTTAGAAGCTCTTCCTTCAGTTTCTTTGAAGTAGGAGTGTTAAATTTTAGTATATCTCCGTAATACAGGGATTCCTGTGTAGTTCCGTCAGTGACGTTGAAAAAATTCCGATCAATTTTTCCGTCACTGAAGTACAGTTCATTTCCGTTTTGTGTAATAATAATTCTGTTTCTGTTTGTATTGTTACGTATTTCCCTTATAAAATCCTTCATTCTGTTACGGTAAATTTCTTCAGGGATTTCTTTGGGAGAAGTCCGCATTGAAGTTTCCTTTTTAGCTTCCTCTTTTTTGGAAGATATCTGTTTTGATGGATTTTCCTTTGAGAAACACGATACACAAAATACAAAAGTCAGTAAAAATATATAATTTTTCATAGAGTACAGTCCTTTCAAAAATATTGACCATTCCTTTTATGTAACAGTGGGAAATATACGAAAGTAAGGATATATTTCCTGTTTTACAATAATCCGTCATATAATAAATATTAATTTTCGGAAAATATGCCGTTTAGAAAATATATTCTACACCGAGTCTGGCATAACCTGCAAGCCCTGATTTTGAATAACGGAAATCTTTTGATTTATTTTTTTCAGTCCTATATGAGGGTCCTATTTTTCCGAAAATTCTCAGACGGTCATTCAGATTTTTTGAGTATAGTATATAAGGACCGACTGTCATCTCAACAGCATGAATTTCCGATTTTTTCGGAGAAAATTTTTCTATTTTGAAATTCAGTTCAGGAGAAAATGCCCAGTTTTCATTC
>JAUNKI010000053.1:0-9548 GCA_030532815.1 Leptotrichiaceae bacterium | reverse complement strand
GTCCATTTCAGTACAGTTTCCCATTTCGTTTTATTTATTTTCCTGTACTGATTGTAATTCATATATTCATTTTCGAGAGTATTGCTCCACTGTATTCCGTATCCCAGACTGCTGCTTGTCTTTAATGAAGCCAGTATTGAATATCCGTCTTTCAGGTGTCCTTTAACTCCTCCTGCACCGATTTCAAATTCCGCGTAAGTTCCACCTTTTCCTAAAGAAAGAAAAGATGAAATTCTCTGTCCTGCATAAAATTTATAAGTGTAGGTTTTCTGAATTTTTTTTCCGTCAGTTTCGGCATGGCTGATTTTAAATAAAGTTCTGTGAGTCCATACTGATTTTCCGATTTTTTTATCTTTATTTTTTCTTATGAGGGATATTTCATTATCCCATACATGGGCATCAGGTTTTTCCTTATTTTTTTCCTGATGATATTCCTTTTCTATTTTATAGTTAAAATCCCATGCTTTATTAATGGACTGATAACCGTCAGCTAAAGTCCATTGATAAATATTCTTATCAGGACGGAAATCAGTTTCCGTAAAAGTTGAAAATTTATTCTGCTCTTTTACAGGATAATAGAAATTCAGTTTTTCCACTCCCCTATCTTTTAATCCGGAATTTCCGTTTTCAGAATTTTCTTCTTCTGAAAAGGAAAGTACGGAAAATGCCATTAAAGCAAAAAGTATTTTTAATTTTATATTCATTAGTACCCCTTTATAAATATTCCTTTTTTGTTAAATCCGTTTTTGTCGTATTCTTCATCATATAAATTTTTAGGTCTCTGACCTTTTTTGTATCCTTCCCTGTCAAAGCCTTCTCTGTTGTATCCTTGAGGATTGTAGTAAGTTTTCGTTTTTTCGTGTAATCCGTAGTAAGTCCAACCGTTTTTATCATATTCCCTTTTTGTATCTTTGTTTATACCTTCATAATCAAATCCGTATTTATCATAGGGGGAATTAGTAAAATGGTTATGCTGATTTATGTCAAATCCTCTTTCGTCATATTTCTTTTTAGTAACTTTATGGGTACCGTTAAAATCAAATCCTCCTCCGTCATACTTACTTTTGGTTTCCTCATTCCAGCCGTCTTTATTAAATCCTCTTTTGTTCAGCCCTTCTATATTCCAGCCTTCAGGATTGTAGTAATCTTTTGTTTTTTCATGTAATCCGTAATAATTCCAGCCGTTTTTATCGTATTCTCTTTTAGTTTCCTTATGAATTCCCGAATGGTCAAAACCGTTTTTGTCATAGGGAGAGTCAGTCAGGACATTGTAAAGTTCGACATTAAATCCCCTTTCATCATAAGTCTTTTTAGTTTCTTTATGAATACCGTCAAAATCAAATCCGGCATAATCATAAAGACTTTTAGTGACAGTATTGAAACGGGATTTATTAAATCCTCTTCTATTAATTCCCGCTTTGGTGTAACCGTCCATATCATAGCCGTCACGGTCATATTGGCTCATCGTATGCCAGTTGTTACGGGTTTTCAGGTTAAATCCCCTCTTGTCATAAGCCGCATGAACATTACAGCTTCCCAGAATAAAGAGAAGTACTGTTATTATTCCGATATAGATTTTTCTGTCCAGTAGCAAACCGATTTTTTTCAAAAAAACACCTCCAACTTTATAATTAAAATTTTGTCTGAACATGGTTGTGTAATTTAATGTATCAAATATTTTAGGAAACATATATACTGCCAATCCGAAACTGACAAAAGAGGAAAGAAAAAATCCCATTCCTGCAAATTCTTTTCCCAGTTTTCCGAAAAAATATGTGAATATTAAGCTTGTTCCGAATAAAGTTGATGAAAGTATAAGAGATTGCAGTCTCAAATCAAAATAAAGGAAAAGCGTAATTAAAATTGAAATAAATATTGCACAGAAAGTTCCGAAAATAGTTACACGGAATAAATCCAGCAAATATGAATCCATGTCAAAGTGGCTGAAGATTACGTTAGCCAGTAAAATAAAAGTCAATGATATAAGAAACTGAAGTTCCATAGCATAAAGAATTTCCTGATATAAAATCCGTTTCATTCTTTTCAGTGAATCCTGTATTTCCTCATAACGACCCGTTTGGGAAATACGACTGTAATATTCCTTGTATATAGGTAAAAATTTTGTTTCAAGGAAAATCGTAAAATAAACAATACTCGGAATGGCGGTACAATATGAATAAAAAACCGCAACTTCATATAAGGGGGAAATAATAAATACATTGGCAAGGAGATAAGAATCTCCCACAATCCAGTTCATAAAAACATGTCCCCAGACACCGAGTATATAAAGAACTCCTATTGAAACCAGACTGAAATATCCTTTTAAATAAATAAGAAATTCAAACTGATTTTTTCCTTTTCCCTGAAAAGCCCTTAAAATATACATGGAAGTCAGTGCAAAATTCAGAAAAATTCCCGCACTGTAAGAAAACAGCATCCAGAAAGTCGGAGTTTCCTTAATGAAGGAAACTGGATATTTCAGTAAGCAGTAACCTAATATTACTGAAACTGCATTTCCGAGAAAAAAGCTGAAAATTATAAAATGATACTTTTTCAGCAAAGATATAAAAATCATGGTAATCCATGAAAGACACATACTTACAAAAAGCAGGACAAAAGCTGATTTATAAGCCGGTGACAGATGTCCTCTGTTTATAAAGACGAAACTTATAAAAAATGAGAGAATTCCCGTCAGTTTTATACTCCCTAAATATGCTCCCCGTATTTTATATATTTTTTCCTGAAAGATACAGTCTGAAACATATCTCGTAATAAGATACTGAAACGCCCCCGTTAAAATCTGGGAAAAAATAAAAGCATAAAAAATACTGCTCATAAAGAGTGTCTGTTCAGTTCTTGATAAATTGATACTTTTGGAAATTAAGATAAGCAGGTTCAGGGAAGTGGAGGTGATAATCCACGGACCTACACTGATTGCTGCAGAAAAAACAAGAGCTTTTATATTTCCGAAAAGTTTTTCCTGTTCCAAAAATAATTTTTTTAATTCAAATCCTATTCCTGCCATTTTAACCTCCCAACTCATCATATATTTTTCTGTAATTTTCAATAAAGTCCTTTTTCCTGTAATATTTATCTATTATTATTTTTCCGTTTTCAGAAAATTTCTCGAGTTTTTCAGGACTGTTATAAAGAGTGACCAACGCTTCAGCCAGATCTATGTATGAAGTCGGAGGAATGATTATTCCCGCTTCTCCTATTTCTTTTTTTTCTATAAGTATTTCCCGACAGTTTCCCACGTCAGTGGCGATAAAAGGAATTCCCGAAGCAAGTCCTTCCAATATACTCAGTGGCTGTCCTTCGGATATTGAAGTCAGAAGAAGGAGGTCGAGGAAGGAGTAATATTCCGTTACATCAGCTCGTCCCGTAAAGATGACCTTTTCCTTTAATTGGAGATTTTCCACTAATTGAAGACATTCTTTGTAATAATCTTCGTCTTCGTCTGTGGGTCCTATAAGCCAAAGAACGGCGTCAGGCATTTTTTCCGATGCAATTTTAAATCCTTTTATCATCATTTTCAAATCTTTAATGGGAACAACTCTCAAAACAGAACCTATATGAAATCCGTCTCTTTTTTTTCTTATAATGGAACCGTATTTTTTTTCGTCCACTCCGTTGGGAATTACTATGGTTTTTTCTTCAGGAGCCCCGTATTCTATCTGTATCTGTCTGTTATATTCAAATAGGGAAATAATTTTGTCGGCATATTTATAAGCGAGTTTTGAAAGATAGTAAAAATAGTCAATCCATATACTTTTAAAATCTCTGTCAATCCATGTGGCACCTAAAATTTCCTCTTCTCTTTCACGGGGATAAATTCCGTGTTCGGTCAAAAGGAATTTTCCTTTTTTTCTGTGAGCTATGAGGGAACATATAAATCCTGCATATCCCGTAGTGACGCTATGATAAATATTTGCTTTGGGAACACTTTCCTGTCCTATTTTCAGTAAATTCAGGATAATATTTCTGTATGTCCAGTAATATGTACTGAAATTACCTTTTGAATGATACTTTTCATAATATTTGAGAAGGACATTCCAGTATTCCTTGCTTAAAACAATCTCAAGAGGCGTTCCCAGCTCCTTTGAAAATACGTTTTCCAGACGATCAAGCTTTTCCTGCTCTTCAGTTATCTGGAAATGAAGCAGTTCCTCAATGCTTTTTTCTTTATTTCTGTTTTCCTCCATACCGTCTTTTAAGACTTTCAGATAAGAAAAGTTCAGATAAGGATCCATATAAAGATTTTTAATTTCTACGACATTTTTTGGAACTTTATATTTTAATTTTGCAAATTCCTTATTGGGAATAATACAAAGTATTTTAAAAAAATGCTGAGGGTTGGACGTAATCAGCTCATGAACCCATGAGGATACACCCCCTACTATGTAAGGATACGAACCTTCACATATAAAACAAATAACAGCCATTGTTTACTCCTTTTTACCTTATTTTCAGATTTCAGCCGAAAAATAAGGGGCTTCAATATCAGTGTGTAATTTACTATATTTTTTATATTCTGAAATCATTTCTTTAAGACGGTTTTCTTTATACAGAAATTTTAAATATTCTGAAATAACCGATGTATCAGTATATTTTTCAATATATTTTTTCAACAGAATTTCATATTCTTTTTTCATATTCATTTGTCTGTACAAGCTCAATTGTTCGATTTCAGCGTCTTTATTATTTAATTTCAGTTCTTTCAGGAGGACCGACATTTTTTTTTGGTAAAATTCCAGTATCGGTCCGAAAAGAAGTCCTGATTCAGTATATTTTTTATATAAATTATAAATTTTGTGAATATCTTTTTCTTTGGAATTTTCTGCGACATTTATTTCTTCCTGTATTTTAGTGTCTATTTTATTAAGTTCCGTGGCAGCATAATGTATTACGTCTATATTTTCGTCTAAAAGAGCTCTCTGCAATATTTCAGTTTTTATGGAAATATCCTTAGGCTGATAGGAAAAAAGAAACTTTTTCTTTTTTTCTATGTTGTCCGACATAAGTAAATCATAGGAGTTCATTACATCAAAATCGGATTTGACGAAGCTTTCTCTTCCTGTGTCCTTTTTTTTCAGCTCTTCGTACAGTATTTCCTCTATAAGTGCCTGAGAAACTGTCCATTTAAGGAGAAGGCGGTCAAGAAGGAGTAAAGAAACTCCTATTAAAGGGAAAAATATAAGAAAAATATCATAATAGCCTATATCTTCCCTTAATAGAAAATGACATATCCCTATAAAGGCAAGAACCGAAATTTCATGAAAAATCCAGAAAAGACTTTTAAAAGTTGAAAGATTTTCCGAAGTATAAAAATATTTTACTATTATTACTTCTATAATAAATAAAATTACCATCAGTATAAATGTAATCATTTTTTTTTGTTTAAACATTTTAATCACCTAAATAAATTGTTGTATCTTCATTATTTACCGAAACAAGGTAAATTCTTGTATTTCCCGTATTGTAGACTTCTCTGAATGTACCTGAAGAAATTTTGCTTATTTTTTTATTTCTTATTCTTATTAATGTATCAAAAGGATCTCTGAAATTTTCCACTCCTACATGAATTTCATTTCCCGACTTTTCGGAAAAGATTTTTATATCTTCAATATTTGCATACTTTTTTGTCATGTCTACGGCTCTCATAGGTGTCAGAAAAGGCATATTTGTTTCAACATCTACAAGGATTTTTTCAAATTCTCCTTTTAGTTCCACCCATGATTTATTTCTGCTTCTGTCTTTGGATATAAGATCGTCTGGATGAACAAAATGCGACCAGTAGCCGTAAGTGGCAACAGCATTGTATAAACTCCACATTTCATTATTGTCATAATAAAATCCTGAAGAAAATCTGGGAAGATTATATAAAGTAGGGAAATCTCTGTTACGCCCTATTTCCTGTACATATGCTCCTTCATCTGAATTACCGTAAAATATTGCAGAAACGGCATTCATATCGGGGAAGTTTTTTACAAGGGCCTCCAGTCCTTCATTTCTTATAATATTACTTGGAGGGACGTATGTGTACAGTTTTACTCTGTCTCCGAACAGTTCCTTTACATAACTTTTTACCTGATTTATTCCTGCTCCCATATCTTCCTGACTTTCCCACGGAACATAATTGAGAGCTTTAAAATCCACTTCCTTTCTGTTATAAACCAAAGGGTTGTGGTTATAACCGTGTACTCCCAGTTCGCCGTGCTGTAGGAAAAGTTCCCTTCCTTCAAGGCTTAAATCTTTTAATGTAAGGTCGGATATTCTTTTCATATTTTCTTTACGGACTACGTGATTGTAATCAATAATTATAAATCCGCTGAAAATGATATTTCTACGTTTGGCAATTTCAAGCATATCTTTTAGCCATATCTGCTTATAAAAATCTCTTGTACCTACATGATAATGATTATGGATACTTGAGTTGGCAGCACGGGGTATTGGAGCGGGAAAGTCGTCTATATGCATCAGTTTTGCATTTAAAACAGGAGTAATATACCAGTCATTTCCGTATCCGATCCATTGATTCATAAGTCCGCGAGTTATCTTATCAGCAAAAAATGATGCATTTGTGTATAGAATGAGACCTTTCCCGTAAGGCTTTTCCCAAAGCAGAGGTATGTTTTCCTTACTTCTTGCGAGAATTCTGACATCATCATCAGTCTGTACCTGCATAGTAGGATGTACTACTATTTCTTTTGTAGGGCTGTATTTATCAAGACCCGGAAAAAGTTTTTCAGAAAAAAGAATTTCCGAAGAGCTTTCAACTAAAGCATCTATTTTCTTTACTCCTGCAATTTCATTAAACGGATTATGAGGAGTATTGTTTAAAAATATAAGTTTCTTTCCTTCAAAAGTTTCCTTCTGTATAGTTTCAAACATACTTTTCTGAAATCCTATAAAAGTTTCCGTAGCAAAAATGAAAGTATCATAATCTGATGTAGATACGATTTCTCCAATGTCCGCCACAGTATAATTTATTTTGTTGTATTTAAACATATGTTCGAGATTGTACAGTATATTCACTGACTGCTCAGATTTTTTATTATAGTAGACCAGCATTTTCTGTGGGTGGCTAAACTGATATTTAGTATTTTTGGGAGCCTTTTTTTCAAAAGATACTTCTTGTGATATTGAAAAATAGCTTCCTTTATTTACTATACGATTTATTTGTAAAAACAATTCTATAATAAGAATTATAATGAAAAAATATTTAAATTTCATAATCTCTGTCTTCCTTGTTAAAAATAACTTTCAATATGCTGTTAACTTCAGAAGCTACGATTTTGAATACTTCAAAATTATAACTTCTGGATGTACTGTAAGTCAGCCGTTCCACTTCAAGAAATGCGATAATTTCTCTTCCTCTGAATAAAGGGGCAATGAAAACGGGACTTTCTCCGTTTAAATCAACGGGAAATTCCAGAGGGATCCTTTTTTTGAAAGTTTCCATAAATCTGTGGGCATTTTCAGAGGTTATAGGTATTTCATTTTCAATAAATGAATCGGATATCTGTAATTTATTTTTCAGAATATTATTTTCAAGGGTAAAAATTCCCGCATTTTCACAATCCAGAAACTGTTTTAAAATAGTCAGAGAATCCTTGTAAATTTCTTCCATATCAGATTTTTCAAAGAGCCTTTTTTTTGCATTCTGAAAAGAAAGAATACTTCCCTTACTACGTATAATCTGATTTTTTAGTGAAAGATTTATATCCAGCAGCTCAGAATTATTTTTTTCCGCAACTTCCAGTGATGATCTGAGATTATGCATTTCTCTTTCAAGCTCTTCTTCCCTGTTTTTATAATTTGTCTGGAATCTTCCAAGAAACATGGCAATAAATAAAAACATAAGAAAAAATTTATAGTATTGAAACTTTAACAGGAAAAGAACCATATCGTTTCCTAAAGCCGAATATACATAAATGTATCCTGAAGTAGCGACTAAAGCACTTATAAATCCAAGATAAATTCCGTAACGGAGAGCCATAAAAGCTACGACTATTGCCAGAGGATGTAAATTCAAAATTAAAAAATGTTCTTTTGAAAAAGGGAGAAAATAAAAAATAATTATGACTGCTAAAGTATATACAGAGCTTTCAAGTAAACATCTGAATAAATTTTTCATAAATGTCCTCCATTGTTTGTAGGTTTCAAAATAAAGTTTTAATAAGTAAAAGAATTCATTTCTTTAATTTTACTTAGTAATGTAGAAATAAAACTTTAAAATACAATTATAATAAATAAATTTTTCTTTATAATTGTATATATGATTTTAGCTCACTAAGTATAGCAAAATTAATGTTTTTTTTCAACATATTTTTACATGGAGAGATATGTTTTTTATTATACTAAAAACCTTAGAAATCAAAAGAAAATTTAAAATACAGGCTGTTTTTAGAATAAAAAAATAATTCATTCATTTTAGTAATATATTTTTTGAAATTTATTAATGAAAAGAATAGAAAAAAAGAAAATTTTATATTTTGTTGTGGAGAAATTAATAAGAATTTTATAAGAAAAATAATGTATAATATAAAAGCAGTAAAATACGGTTTATTTATAACGATAAGGAGCGGATATGAAAAAGTGGAGTTTACTAATATTTTTTGTTTTAGCGGTATTGGGATTTTCAGCACCTGATAAAGAAGCTGAAGAAAAAATAAAAAAGGAAATGGAAAAAATAATGGAGTATCATAAAACAGGAGGAAGAGATGAAAGAGAAAAACTTCTAATATCAAACAGACTTGACAGAAATTCCGTCAGCTATTTTATTATGGGTAAAATGGGAAGTATAATGGTGGAAGGTCATAAAAAATCCGAATATAAAATAAACAATATTGAAATAAAAGGAAATGAAGCAGAGATTGATATTGACTACAAAGGTCCTGATTTAAGACAGGAAGCTGAAAAATTTCAGAGTGATTTTGAAAGAAAACCTGAAACGGCGGAAAAACTTAAGCAGATGTCAAAAAAAGATTCCAAAAGATATGTAGCTCAGGAATTTGAAAAGTATATGCTGAAAGAGCTGAAATCAGGAAATATCAAATATTACAGCAGGAAAAATTTAAAATTGAAAATAAAGAAAATAGGTAATTGGGACAACTTAAATCTGGATAGAGATTTTCTCAATATGCTGTCTTTAGGGATAATGGATACTTTTCATTCAATAGCGGGATTGTAGAAAGTATTTGGAAATTTAGAAAAATGATAGCGGACGGAAGTGTTTAACGGTGTTTTTTCACATTTAGATATCCGTCTTTTTAAATATTCGGAAAAAAGTATAAAAAAAGAAAAGAAAATAATAAAAAAGTTATTGACAAAAAAAAAAAAAAATGATAATATAATTTTTGTCTGATAGAAATATCATTTTATAATAACGGTGCATAGCGCAGCCCGGTAGCGCACCTGCCTTGGGAGCAGGGGGTCGCAGGTTCGAATCCTGCTGCACCGACCATTTATTTCATATACATTTATAATATAATGCGGGAGTAGCTCAGTTGGTAGAGCGTCAGCCTTCCAAGCTGAATGTCGCG
>JAUNKI010000052.1 GCA_030532815.1 Leptotrichiaceae bacterium | reverse complement strand
TTTTTTACCTCACTATATCTTCACCTTTTTTTTCCACTTGTTACTATATATAGTAGCATAATAGACTGTCTCAAAATTCCGATATAGATAAAAACAATTTTATCTTTCAGCATATAAACTGAATTTGTAAATTATATTTCAATTTATTTTAAGGATCACCATGATAAAAAACAGCAATAAAAAACTGCCTCATAAGCTGAAAATAGTTTTTTAACTATATAAATAATACATATTTTTAAAAAGTATAAACTGCTATTTTATATTAATCCTATAAAAATATATATGATTTATTATTTAATTTTTCTCCTTATGAAACAGTTTTATTTTTCCTGTATCTGTTATATTATAATGAAAACCGACACATAATTGCATGCTGTGTTCTTTAATTTCAAGATTTAAGATATTTTTACATAATATTAAAAATCACAATATAACCTCAAAATCCAAAGATTCAAATTTTGATTCTTCAATATCTCCTTTTCCTATTAAACATATTTTCCCGGTTCTGTCTATTCGCAGAAATTTATATATTTTTTCTTCTATTTTTTTCTCTTTTTTTATTTTTATTATTTTATTTTTGAGATAACTTTCTTCATTTATTTTTTCAAGAATATTTTCCCATTCTTTATTTATATTTCTATATTTTTCTTCAAAAAGATATACAATTTCTTTTATTATGTTTTCTACTGAATATTCTTTGCCGCATATTTCAAAAAGGGAAACTGCTCTGTCTTTATATATTCCGAAATCATTGTTATTTACATTTATTCCGATTCCTATTATTATATATTCTCTTACTTTTTCACATAATATACCGCATATTTTTTTATCTTTGTAATAAATATCATTAGGCCATTTAAATTTAAGATTTTTATAAAAATCCGAGTTATTGTGACTTTTTTTTATATATTTTTTTAATATTTCATATACTGCGTATCCGCTGAAAACGGTTATTTTTTCCTGTAGACCTTCTTTATCCTTTACTGCAAAAGAAAAGAGTGCGGCACCCTCATTTGAGATCCACACACTTCCTCTTTTCCCTCTTCCTGCCGTCTGTTTTTTGGCAGTTACAACCTCAAATTCTTCCAATTTGTGGTTTTTTCTTAAATAATCATTTGTAGAGTTTATTTCGTCAAAATTTATGAACTTCAAAAGTAATACCTCTTTTCAACATATTTTCTTCATAATTTTCTGATTTCAGCTCAATCTCGGAAATATAAATACTCCGTAAACCGGTCCGGCATGTGCTCCTATTACAGCTCCAACCTGTCTATTCAATATAGGGAAACTTATTTTCGGACTTTCTCCTATTTCGGAATGGATTTTCACTATACTTTCAAGTTCCTGAGGTCCTCCGCCCCAGCCTGTAAATACTATCAAACTCTGTTTTTTGCTTTCATCTTTTATATATTTTTCAATATATTTCTGAGCATTACGTTCTCCAAGCACTTTCTTTTCCACCGTAATTTCTCCCTGACTTACAGTCAGTATCGGTTTAAGCTGCAAAGCCCCTGCTATAACCGAACTTGCCTTCCCGATTCTTCCGCCTCTTTCAAGATATTTCAAGTCAGGTACTATAATTAAAAGCTTTCCTTTATGTTTGAATGTATTTACCCAATTTATTATTTCTCCGTAATTTTCCCTCTTTACAGACTTTTTAGCCGCTTCAATTGCAAGAAATCCTTCAAGAAGAGATGCTCCCGTACTGTCAACAAGTTCTATATCATTTTCCCTGTTAGTCAGTGATCTTCCTACTCTTGCCGCCTGTAAAGTTCCGCTAAATTTAGCTGAAGGATGTATGGAAATTATTTTTTTATACCCTTTTTCAAAAAGTCTGTTATAGGCGTTTAAAAATTCCTGAGGAGAAGGCTGGGATGTTTTTATTGTCAATTCTTTTTCAATCATCTCTTTCCAGAATTCAGTTTTTGAAATTTCTTCTCCGTCTTTAAATACTTCTCCCTCTATATCTATTTTTAAAGGAACTATCTTTATCGGCAGTCCTTCTATGTCCTCTTTGGATAAATCCGATACGGAATCTGTAACTACGGCAATTTCAGGCATATTCGGATCCTTATTTTCGATGTATATATAATAGTAATAATTTTCCTGTTCTCCATTTATATACTTTACTTTTACATTTTTTAATTTATCCGATATCAATTGACCGGATTCTTCGTCTTTTTCATTTCCTTCTACTACTACTGCTGTCACGGTATTTGCTGTAACAAGCTGGCTCAGTATTTCTTCCGTAAGTCCTTTCAGCGACTGATTTACATATTTAATCTTACCGTTCAGCAATCCTATATAGTTATCCTTTTCTATTGTAATACTATCTACTTTAGTATCTCTTACCGCCTTTGTTATTTCAACCGAATAGTTTCTGTTGGCACTGTTTTTTATTTCTTCTATTCCGTCTTCTTTATTTTTTATGCAGTAGTAACCTTCCAGCATTGTCTTGGTTTCATACACTATTACATTTTTCCCCGATTTTTCAGCAGCCAATTTTGCTGTAGTTATTACATTTTTATTATTCGGAAGTATATAAATATTATTTCTGTCAACTTTTTTTATTGCTTCCAGCATTTCCTGTACACTCGGATTCTTACTCTGACCTCCGAGTATTACCACGTCGGCACCTTCCTTTAAAAATTCGTCTTTCAGATTTTCAGAGTCGGCGAGTATGATATATGCATTTTCAGTTTTATTAATTCTGTTATTTTTAAATAATTTCGCTTCATCCTTTTCGCTGAAAATCTGTAAATTGTCATGCTGTAATTTCATATTTTCTATTTTCATCTTTTCAAGGGGACCGTATTCAAGGGCAATTTCCATTGCCTTTCCCGGATGATTTGTATGAATATGGGTTTTAAATTTCTTTGATGTCTGGGCAAAAACTGCAGAATCTCCCAATTCCAAAACTCTTCTTTTATATTCTTCAGTATCAAATTCTCCGTTTAAAATTATAAATTCAGTACAATATTGAAAATGTATGCTCTCTGGATCATGATCTATATTTGCTATTGTTTTGTCAAATTCATTTTCCTTAACCTGTGCTTTCTGGAGTTCCGAAAGTAGATTCAGTTCAGTAGCCACTTTATAAAATCCTTCAAAAAGATAGAACAGTCCCTTTCCTCCGGCATCTACAACTCCCGCCTCCTTTAATTTAGGCAGCAACTCCGGCGTTTCTTCCACAGCTCTTTCCGCTTCTTCAGTGATTTCCTTTAAAAATGTCATCAAATCATCCATTTTAGGAGCTATTTCGACAGCTTTGTCCGCTATTTTTCTTATAACCGTAAGCATTGTCCCTTCTACAGGTTCACTTACAGCATTGTATGCGGTTTCTTTAGCCTTGACAAAGGCTTCAGCAATATCTTCCGGAAGCAGTTTTATTTTATTTCCTATTCCTTTTAAAAATCCCGTTATAACTTGGGATAAAATCGTTCCGGAATTTCCTCTTGCTCCCATTAATACAGCTTCTTCGACTACATTTATTATTTCTTCCATAGAAGTTTTTTCATTTGTTTCATTTTCCAGTTCCGTTATCATGGAATTTAACGTCATAGCCATATTACTTCCGGTATCTCCGTCAGGAACAGGATAAACATTCAGCTCGTTTAATATATCCTCATGTTTTATCACCCATTTTCCGCCTCCCATTAGAATCACTCTAAGTCTTTTGGCATCTAAATACTTTATTCCCATTATTCCTCCTAAATAATTTGTATTGAATTCATTTTTTGTGTCTACTTCACATTTTCCAAAAATTTTTCCCATTTATTTTCTTTTTTTATTATAAATTCTATAAATTCTCTGACAGCTCCGCAGCCTCCTTTTTTTGACGATACGAACTCAGCTGCTTCGATTATTTCCTTTACCGCATCTTCAGGTGCACCTTTCAAACCTACTTCTTTCATTATATTCAAGTCGTTCAGATCATCACCCATATATGCGATTTCCTCTTTTTTCAGAGAAGCTTTTTCCATTATTTCTTTTAGGATAACTTTTTTTTCAGAAATGCCCTGATAAATATATTTTATCTTGAGTTCCTCCGCTCTTATTCTTACAAGTTCGGAATTTCTTCCTGTTATTATCCCGAAATCAATTCCCGTTTTCTGAGCCTGAACAATTGCATAACCGTCCTTAACGTTAAACTTTTTCAGTTCCTCACCGTTATTTCCTCTATATATTCCCCCGTCCGTCAATGTGCCGTCCACATCAAGTAAAATTAATTTTATCATAATTACTCCCTACTTATAGATGATATATTATAACTTTTATGCCTGTAAATGTCAAACATTCCTGCTCTTTTTTTATATTAAAGCCAATACAAAGACAATTCATATAAGTATTTAATATATTTACACTATTCTAATATATAATAAAATAAATAAAGGAGGAAAATTAAAGTGAGAAAAAAGAAATTACTAATTATATTTTCATTATTAACCGTTTTAAGTTGTTCAAATCCTTTCGGAGAAAAAAATGGAGAAACACGGGAAACTGAAAAAAAAGAAACCGTTTCCCAGAAAGAACAGGAAAAACATACTAAAAATGCTTTGGAAACTCAGGACGCATTTATAAATGTATACAAAAATTCCAAAGATTCCATTGTAAATATACGTACTAAAAAGACAATTACCGTAAATACATATAATCCTTTGGAAGAATTACTGTTCGGACGTTCGGGCGGAGAAGAAAAAAGAGAATCAGGTTCTTTAGGTTCTGGATTTGTTGTTTCTGAAGACGGGTATATTGTTACTAATAACCATGTAGTAAATAATGCGGATGAAATATATGTCAAATTTACCGACGGAAGAGAGTATCTTACAAGACTTGTAGGAACTTCCCCTGAAGTGGATATAGCAGTACTGAAAATTGAGTCAAATGAGAAATTTAAACCTCTGGAATTTACCGACTCGGATAAAATAGAAATCGGACAATGGTCAATAGCTTTCGGTAATCCTCTCGGGCTGAATGATTCCATGACTGTGGGAATTATAAGTGCGGCAGGGAGAAGTTCACTGGGAATCGAACAGATTGAAAACTTTATTCAAACTGATGCTGCTATAAATCAGGGGAACAGCGGAGGTCCTTTAGTAGATATTAACGGAAAAGTAATAGGGGTAAATACTGCAATTCTGTCAACTTCCGGAGGAAGCATCGGATTGGGTTTTGCGATTCCGTCAAACCTCGCTGCAGTTGTAAAAGACTCTATTATTTCCACAGGAAAATTTGAAAAACCGTATATCGGAATTTACCTTGAAAATCTGACCCCTGAAAAAATGCAGGCTCTCAATATAAAATCAGGAAACGGTGTTTATGTCGCACAGACTGTTCCCGATTCTCCTGCAGAAAGAGCAGGGCTTAGAGCACAGGATGTCATAACAGGCGTAAACGGAAAAACAGTTAATTCAGCAGGGGCATTTATAGGAGAACTTGCAGCTAAAAAAGCCGGACAGACAGTCGACCTTAAAGTGACAAGAAATTCACAAACTCTGAATATTCCCGTTGTTCTTGAACCGGCTCCTAAAGTACAGCAGTAAATATTGACAATAAAGCTGTTTCAATAATATTTTACAAATGAAAGAGAACTTTAAAATAGAATTTATATCTATTTTCAGTTCTCTTTTTCTAAATTTTCTATTTGCGGAGATTTATTGTCTTCTTTCCAACCTTTTTTGTAAAAAAGGTTGGATCAAAAAACTTCCGACTCAAATTATTTCTAACTCAAAAACACTTCATTCATTAAAAAATCACAAACTCACTTCGTTCAGACAGTGATTTTTTTAACATTCATTCCCGTATTTTTTTTGTTGAAATAATTTGAATGTCGGCTTTTTATTTGATATTTCAGATTTATACCTTTATTCTGTAAATATAATTTTATTGTATTTTCATATAAAACTGTTTCTACAATTTTAAATTCCTCTCAATATTCAAATTTTGCTGTATAAATACAGAATGAAAACTGAAATTACTATACCAATGTTTTTAATACTTCCAATACTTTATCATAATCAGGATGTTCCGTCACTTCCGGAACATATTCCACATATTTTACCGTTCCGTCCCTATCTACAATTACTGTTCCCCTTGTAAGAAGTCTCAATTCTTTAATTACAAAACCGTATTTCAGCCCGAAATCAAGCTCTTTGTGATCTGAAGCCGTCAAAGCGTTTTCTATTTCCTTATCTGCACAAAATCTTCCTAAAGCAAAAGGTAAATCCGCTGAAACTGTTAAAAGCTGAACATCAGAAGGAAACTTTGCCGCTTCCTGATTAAATCTTACTGCCTGTAATGCACATACTCCCGTATCCACAGAAGGAAATACTGAAATCACTACTACTTTTCCTGTATAATCACTTAGTTTCACTTCTTTTAAATCTGTTGCCAAAACTGTAAAATCCTTTGCCTTATCTCCCACTTTTACTTCTTCTCCGAGTATTGTTACCGGATTACCTTTAAATGTTACAGAATTTTTTCTTTCCATCATTGTTTTCTCCTCTCAGTTTATATGTTAATTTTAAATTTATTTCTATTACTTATAAACTGTACTTAAAATACATTTTATTATTTAATTCTAATACAATTTGTTCCTATTGTCAATAAATATTTGTATATTAAAATATTTTCAGTATATTATTTAAAAACAGAGCATGTGTATGCTCTGTTTTCCATTTTAATGTTTTATTATTTGTATATATTATAGAAAGCAGATTTACCCTGATAAACAGCTTCATCAGCTAAATCATCTTCAATTCTTAATAACTGATTATATTTAGCCATTCTGTCCGTTCTTGAAGCAGAACCTGTTTTTATTTGTCCTGCATTAGTAGCTACGGCTATATCTGATATTGTATCATCTTCAGTTTCACCTGATCTGTGAGATATTACAGCTGTATATCCCGCTTTTTTAGCCATTTCAATTGCATCCAGAGTTTCAGTAAGAGTTCCTATCTGATTAACTTTTATTAATATTGAATTTCCTATTCCTTCTTTAATTCCTCTTTCAAGTCTTTCAGTATTTGTTACGAATAAGTCATCTCCTACAAGTTGAACTTTTTTACCTAATTTTTCAGTTAACAGTTTAAATCCTGCCCAGTCATCTTCTGCAAGACCGTCTTCAATAGAGATAATAGGGTACTTATCGCACAATCCTGCATACCATTCCACCATTTCTTCAGAAGATCTTACTACTCCTCCTTCTCTTTTGAATGTATATACGTATTTATCTCCTTCTTTTTTGGAAAACTCAGATGATGCCGCATCCAGAGCAAAGGTAATATCTTCTCCCAGCTTATATCCTGCAGCTTCAACAGCTTTGGAAATTATATCAAGTGCCCCTTCCGTACCGTTAATGTTGGCAGGTGCATATCCACCTTCATTTCCTACATTTGTGGAATCTCCGTTAGCTTTCAGAAGTTTCCCTAAATGATGGAATATTTCAGCTCCCATTCTTAATGCTTCTTTGTACGTTTTTGCTCCCACAGGCTGAACCATGAATTCCTGAACGTCTACGGCAGAATCCGCATGAGATCCTCCATTTAAGATATTCATCATAGGTACAGGCAGCTCTTTTGCATTTACTCCTCCTAAGTATCTATATAAAGGTATTCCTAACTGATTAGCCGCTGCTTTAGCAACTGCAAGGGAAATTCCCAAAATAGCGTTTGCCCCCAATTTTGCCTTATTAGGTGTTCCGTCCAGTTCAATCATCGCTTTATCAATAGCAACCTGATCCAGTGCGTCCATTCCTATTAAATTTTCAGCTAATATTGTATTCACATTTTCAACAGCTTTTAAAACACCTTTTCCCAAATATCTGGATTTATCGCCATCCCTTAATTCAACTGCTTCATGTTCTCCTGTAGATGCCCCTGACGGTACCGACGCTCTCCCCATAGCTCCACCTTCTAAGAATACTTCCACTTCAACAGTCGGATTTCCTCTTGAATCAAGTATCTCTCTTGCATAGATATCTTCAATTCTAGTCATTTGTAATTACCTCCAATAATTTATTTATTTAACATTTTAATTATAACATAATGTTCATTTATTTTCAAAAGAAAATTTTAATTCCTTTACATTAATATTATTTTTCCACTTCTTCATTTACATGTTCAAATGCAAGTTCCAGTCTGATTCTTTCCTTTACTTCTTCAAAGGAAACTTCCTTAAACGATATTTCGGAAATTTTATTTAACAGAAAATATCCGTATTCTGTCTGATGTTCGAGTACATCTTCAGGTTTTGATTCAAAAAGCTTGTTGTTTAATTCAGAATCATATTTTCCCACTCCAGGAATTGCCTGAGATTTCAGAAGCTTTTTAAACTGCTCTTTTACTTCAAATTTGTATTTGTCCTGAGTATTTACCTGCTGCCATGTTACTTTCTTTCCGGCAAGTTCGTCTTTAAGCGTTTTCATTCTCTTTATAAGATCCTGCTTTGTTGCTTCGGATACTGTAGGAGTAATAAGAATATGACTTACTTTCGCAACGTTTTCATCTGATGGACTCTTGTCTTCTACATATATAATATGGTATCCGAACTGAGTTTTTACAGGTCCTATTATTTTCCCTTTTTCAGCTTTTTTAACCGCTTCAGAGAATTCCGGAACCAACTGTGTCAAATCAACTTCGCCCAATTGGCCGCCGTCATCCTTTGAACCGGGATCCTGACTGAATTCTTTAGCTTTTTCCGCAAAATTTGCCACAGTAAGAGTTTTCATTATTTCCTCAGCTTTTACCTTTATCAGTTCAAAATCCGCATGAGACGGATGAAAGTAATCTCCGACAACCTGACCTGCTATTGTATTCTGTATATTATAAGAATCTCTGTTTGAGTTAAATCTTTCTTTCATTGCTTCTTCTGAAGGTTTATAATTATCTATCAAGTAATCATAGTATTTTTTTGCATAATCGTTTAATTCCTGTATCCCTGAAAATTCAGGAGATGCTTTTATTCCTACTGCTTTGGCTTTTCCAGCAGTCGCTATAAGCTTGTCCAAATCAGCTTCCAGAGACTTTTTAGCCTGTTCTACCAAAGCTTCACTGTAACCTTTTTCAGATCTTATAAATTCTCCTATTATTTTTTCATTAAGAGAAGCTCCGTCAAACTTGTATCCTTCTTTTTCAATTATCGTTTTTGTAATATTATCATACATTTTCTTATAATCGATATTTCTTTCCTTATCATTTCTCACAGTTATTTTTGCATTTTTCCATGCTTTTGCCAAATGTGAACTTATGAGCATTTCGGCATTTTCAGCATTCAGTGTTTCAAGTAGTTGAGGTTTTGCCTGCTCAAAAGTCTGATCCTGAAAGTTGAAATATTTGTATCTTTCATAAACTTTTTTCAATTCGCTGTCATCTATTTTCAATGAACTCTGTATTTTTTCATACGCTTTTTCAAACAGCATTCCGTTTTTTACATATTCTTTATAACTGGTCAAATTATAGCCGTTCGCTGATAAAAAGTTTATAAAGTTTTCCTTTCCTCCATATTGATTCTGATCAGCTTTAACTTTTTTTTCGACATCTGCCGAACTGACTTTTACTTTCAAATCTTTGGCTGAAGATAAAAGCAGTTTCTGATCAATCAGACTTTTTAACACATACTCCCTCATAAGTTCTTCAGGTAATGTCTTAAATTCTTTAGGGTTAATACCTAACTGAGCCAGCTGTTGTCTTTTCTGTCCCACAAGAGAATTCAGTTTTGATTCAAAATCGATGTAACTTCTCTCAAAATCATCTCTATAGATTTTTTCTCCATTTACTTCAACTATTGCTTTTTTTGCTCCAACAAGTATATTCTGTCTCAGGAAACTCCATCCGGCATATATCATTGAAACTCCAAAAGCCAAAATCAAAATAATTGATATTACTTTAATGGTACCTTTGTGTTTTCTTACTGACATTTTTCCTCCTATTTTGTTTACAACTGAATTTATTATACCAATAAATTACCAATGTTGCAATAAATTTATCATTATATTTCCCAATTGCATTATTTTCACATTCCGTTTCATTAAAAGAGCTGTTCTTCAGTAAGACTTCATACCTGTCTAAACTTTGGAACAGCATTTGATACATTTTTTATTTCTCCGATATTACAAGTTGATACTAAATAGACTATTGCAAATAATAAAAATATATTAAAGAATAAATTTGCATATATTTTTTAAATCAATAAGAATCATCATTTACTATTTTGTAAAAGTATTCCATTATTTTATAATATAAAACTAATACGAAAATTATTTCCAGTTCAGTAAAATGAGTTTTTAAAATAATTTCTATAAATATTATATTAAAGTGTTTACATTTTTCATACTAAACTTTTTGTACTATTTTTATATTATTTACTTCTTAATATAATTTCAGCTTCTATCTTATACCGTTTATAAAATTCAATTTACAAATCCGAATTTTTATCAGGCAGAGCTACTCTTATTAAGTTTAAATAAATTCAGATTATATAAATTAATTTTCTCAATTTTCCCTTCTACTTTTTTTTAGACATTTTACACATGTTCCTTTAAGATAAAAATGGGTTTCCTCAATTTCCACATGTCCCAATTTCTGCAAATCCAATTTGGATAAATCTATATCAAAATCAGTAATTTCTCCGCAAACCTTACATTTAAAATGTCCGTGTGTACCTGTTATAACATCATATCTCACTTCATTTTCCTCTATTATTACCTCATGTACAATGTGATTTTCAACAAAAATATTCAGTGTATTGTATACAGTAGTTTTGGATAAAGTAGGAATTTCAGTTGAAAGACTTTGAAATATATCATCAACTGTAGGATGACTATGATGTTCCAGTAAATATTGAAATATTTTTATTCTTTGAATAGACGGTTTTATTCCGTTCTCTTTCAAATACTCTCCTACATTTTCTATGTACATTATCTCCTCCTTAAATAATCTCTTTCCTTACTTTGAAAAAATAAAGAAAATATACAATTATCCATTCAAAGTTTTTCTGTTCAAATTTGTATTCATTATAATTTTATAACCCATCTTTTAACTTGTCAAACATTTTTTTTACTTTTATTATCAAACTATTATCTTTATCGGGTGTTTTTCGTACTTCATCATATATCTTTCTTCATTGTCACCATATTCATTCTGTAATTTTTCAGCTATTTTAAAACCCATTTTTTTATATATTTTTACAGCTCTTTCATTACTTATACTCACAGTCAGCTCAATAGTATGAATATTATTTTCTTCCAAATAATCCACCACATATTTAAGAAGTTTTCTTGTGTGTCCCTGTTTTTCATATTCAGGTACGGCTGAAACTCCGTACAGATAAGCTTTACTTCCGTCAAAACTTCTTAAAATTTCTATTACTGAAACCAGTTTTTCATTCCCGTTTTTTTTATGAAGCATTGCAAATACTTTCCCGTATTTTGCAAACGGTTTTATATTCCAGTTTCCTACAGAGGCTTCTTCAAACACTACATTTTCATGTTTTACTATTTCAAAAAGCAGTTCCGAATCATTTACTGCATTTAACTCTCTAATATAAAAGTCACTCATTATTTTATTTTCCCCTTTCGTTTTACTAATATCCGACTTTATATAAATAAAGACCCTCTGCCGGAGACAATGTTTTCGGCTGATCTGCATCGGGATTTTCCAGTTTCCGTTTTATGCAGTCTTCATTTTCTCCTTTAAAATAGGTATCCAATGCAGTTCCTATCATTATTCTTACCATCGTTTTCAAAAAAGAACTGCCGCAGATTTCTATGTAATATCTTTTTTCTTGAAGATTATACATGCACTTTATTTTATAAATTTCTCTTACTGTATTCCGTAAAGCTCTGTCTTTTTTCATGAAACTGCTGAAATCGTATTTTCCTATAAAAACATTCATTATTTTCTGAAATGTTTCCGGTTTCACATCTTCTTTTATTTTAGCTACATAATTTGCTTCAAAAG
>JAUNKI010000051.1:5552-11987 GCA_030532815.1 Leptotrichiaceae bacterium | reverse complement strand
CTTTGTAGATAATCAAACAACATTTATAGTAGGAGAAGGAGGTAATCTTACAATAGATAAGGTAGAAAATACAGGAGCAATAATAGGTAAGGAAGGCAGCAGCAAAGTAAAAATAAATGGATATGTAAGAAAAGATATGCGAAATCATGATACACTGATAACAACAGGAGGTTCAATAAACTTACAGACAGGAAAAAATTTAATTGAAACAGTATTTTTGCGAACAGCCAATATTTTGCTCTATTTTGATAAAAATAGAGATTTGACAAAAAGATAAAGATATGATATATTATCACAGTATACGCATAGATTGGGTGGCTAATACCTATAATCTAGCGATTTTGATATTTTGGAGGTGTACAGAATGTTTGCAGTAATTAAAACAGGCGGAAAACAATATAAAGTTGAAGTCGGATCTGTATTAAAAGTTGAAAAATTAGCCGCTGAAGTAGATTCAGATGTAGAAATTAAAGAAGTTTTGTTAGTAGGAGAAGGAGATAATGTAACAGTAGGAACTCCGTTAGTAAATACGGCTTCTGTTGTAGCTACGGTTAAAGAGCACGGAAAAGGTGAGAAAAAAATCAACTTTAAATATAACAAAAAGACTTATTACAGAAAAAAAGGTCACAGACAGCAATATACAACTATTGAAGTTAAGTCAATAAATGTTTAATAAATTAACGGGAAAGTTCATATTTCGATGATAAAAATAGAAATTCAGAAAAAAAATGAAAGAATTACATATTTTGAAATCAGCGGGCATGCTGATTTTAAAGAGCACGGTGAAGATATAATATGTTCGGCAGTTTCGTCAGTAGTACAGATGACATTAAATGGCTTATTGGAAATACTGAAATTGCAAAACCTGAAATATACTGAGAAAGAAGGTTATGTTATCTGTGATTTGGAAAAATCAGGATTGAATGACGAGGAATATAAAAAAGCCGATATATTGACACAGTCAATGCTTTCATATTTAAAGGAAATCGGCAAAACATACGGAAAATATGTAAATTTAGAAATCAGGGAGGTATAAAAATGATATTAAAATTAAACTTACAGTTATTTGCCTCAAAAAAAGGACAAGGATCTACAAGAAACGGAAGAGACTCCAATCCTAAATATCTGGGAGTTAAAAAATATGACGGTGAATTGGTAAAAGCCGGAAATATAATTGTCAGACAGAGAGGAACTAAATTCCATGCGGGAACAAATATGGGATTAGGTAAAGATTATACATTATTCGCCTTAACTGACGGATATGTAAAATTTGAAAATTTCGGAAAAGGTAAAAAAAGAGTAAGTATTTATGCTGAAAAATCGGAAGCATAATAATAAATAAAGACAATATTCTATTTTTAGATATTGTCTTTTTCATTTGCATTAAAATCCGTTTTATAAATTAAAGAAGTTTATATGATTTTATTTTACAGAGAATATTCATAAGGAGAAAAATATATTAAATAGTAAATTTCATATATTTTACTATTTTTATGAAATCAGTAAAACGGCATTTTTCAATTTTTAAAAATATACAGTAATTATAATTGTAAAATTATTTCCGACTTGTAAAATCTCTTTTTTAATCTGAAAATATAATAAGTCAGAAACATTATAAAATTGATTTATTCGGATATTTCTGAGTCCTTTCCAAAATTTTATAAGCCGGAGATACTATGGAATTATCGGTAAATTGAACATAATTTAAGTTTAAAAGGTTAAATGCCGTATATTTATTGATTTCGATTCGTCTCCGATAAAGTCTTGGGTTTTCAGTCAAATTTGAAATATACATTTAAAAACTTCAAAATGTTACTTTTATCGATTTTATAAAAAACGGAAGAATTATAAAAAATTAATTTCTCCTGTTTTAAGAAAATAAATAAACAGGGAAACAAGAGTAAATCCGTCGGTAATTTCATTATTTATTATTTTTTTAATTACTTCATCTTTTTTTATCCATATTACTTCAGCAGTTTCAGTTTTGTCGAAAGCACTCTGTTCGGCTTTATTTTCGACTTTGCCGAATATAACATGAAAAGTCTGGGTACTGACACCGTTACTCGGATAAAAAGTAAAAATATCATCACTAAAAGAAGCTTTATAACCTGTTTCTTCAAAACATTCCCTTATTCCCCCTTCTTTTATATTTTCCTTCTTTTCCAGACTTCCGGCAGGAATTTCAAGGCTCAGACTGTCAGTTGTATATCTGTAGGAATTTACAAACAGCAGTTCATTATTTTTATTTTCCACAACAGTTCCTACAAAATCATTTAGAAAATCTATTGTAAAAAAGTCGTAATCGGTTTTTGTGGTATTGTTTGTTATTTTATCGAAAAATACTTGATACCATTTATTTTTTAATAATTTAGTTCTTGAATTTAAACTGAACATTAAAGAACCTCCTAAATGTAAAATCAATAAAAATATTTTATAAGTTGAAAATAATTTTCAAAATTTTTTAAGTAATATATTTTTTCCGAAAAAGTTCCAAAATCCAAAATTAATAGTAATATCACTTTTAATTACAGCCAAGAATAATTTAGAATATGTCCGAAATTCAAAAACATTTATAATTTACTGTAAATTGAAAAAATCTAAATTTACAATATTTATTTTAATAATATTATAGTTTATATATTTGAATATATTTTTGGCTGCATTTTTTATACTATATCATTTTATATCATTTTTCAGATATATCTTCATTGAGACAGTATATTATAAATGATAAATGTAAAATTGCTGTATAATTTAATATATCTTGTAATTTTCTGAGCTGTACAGTAAATAAAAAATTACCTTTTAACTGTAAAAAATATATTTTTAAAAGTTATGAACCGCTATTTTATTATTTTTACGGAAATACATAATTATATAAAACTTATGATTTAAAGTTTTTTTTTACGAAATAGTTCCGTTATTATTATAACCTGATTTATAAAAAATAAAATAATCGGAATTGAAAAAAATACATATTTCAGGGTTAAAATTAGTCTGATAATATGATATAATTGACTGAAAATAATAAACAACGGAAAACAGAAGAAAGGAGTTGTGCGGTTTGCCGCACTAAGAAAAAATGTTATTAGAATTAAGAGAATTACAGACGAATACTGAAAAATACGTGGATAAAGAAATAGAATTAAACGGATGGATAAAAAAAATAAGAAGTCAGAAAACTTTCGGATTTATAGAACTGAATGACGGTACGTTTTTTAACGGAATTCAGATTGTCATAGATGAAAAACTTCCTAATTTTGAAGAAGTGTCTAAACTGACGATTTCCTCATCGATAAAAGTATACGGAAAACTGGTGAAATCCGAAGGGAAAGGACAGGATTATGAAATAAAGGCAACTAAAGTGGAAATTTATGACAAGTCCAATTCGGATTATCCTCTCCAGAATAAAAGGCATACTTTTGAGTTTTTAAGAACAATAGCACATTTGAGACCGAGAACAAATACATTTTTTGCGGTGTTCAGAGTCAGATCCGTTTTATCTTATGCAATACATAAATTTTTTCAGGAGAAAAATTTTGTTTATGTTCAGACACCTATAATTACAGGAAGTGATGCTGAAGGTGCTGGAGAAATGTTTAAACTGACAACATTGGATTTGGAAAATGTACCGAAAAACGAAAAAGGATATATTAATTTCAAACAGGATTTTTTCGGGAAAGAAGCAAATTTAACAGTAAGCGGACAGCTGAATGTGGAGACATTCTGTACTGCATT
This sequence comes from Leptotrichiaceae bacterium, assembly GCA_030532815.1. Lineage (GTDB taxonomy): Bacteria > Fusobacteriota > Fusobacteriia > Fusobacteriales > Leptotrichiaceae > Pseudoleptotrichia. The sequence goes on along the minus strand of JAUNKI010000051.1, from coordinate 8,249 downwards.
TAAAAATACATATACATTCGGTCCTACTTTTAGAGCCGAAAATTCCAATACTCCCAAACATGCCGCAGAATTCTGGATGATGGAACCTGAAATAGCTTTTGCAGATTTGGACGTAAATATGGATATTATTGAAGAAATGATAAAATATATAGTAAAATATGTAAGAGAGCATGCAAAGGAAGAAATGGAATTTTTCAATAAATTTATAGACAAAGAGCTGTTTGACAGATTGGATATACTTGTAAATTCGGACTTTGACAGAATTACTTACACCGAGGCGATAGAAATACTGAAAAATTCAGGACAGAATTTTGAGTATGAAGTGGAATGGGGAATAGACCTTCAGACGGAACATGAAAGATATCTGGCGGAAAAACACTTTAAAAAGCCTGTATTTGTAACGGATTATCCTAAAGACATAAAAGCCTTTTACATGAAATTGAATGAAGACGGAAAAACAGTGAGAGCTGTTGATCTTTTGGCTCCCGGAATAGGAGAAATAGTAGGGGGAAGCCAAAGAGAAGACAAATATGAAATTCTTCTGGAAAAAATACATCAGATGGGATTGAAGGAAGAAGATTACTGGTGGTATCTTGACCTGAGAAAATACGGAAGTGTGCCTCATTCAGGATTCGGATTGGGATTTGACAGAATGCTCATGTACATAACAGGTATGACGAATATAAGAGATGTGATACCTTTCCCGAGAACTACAAAAAATCTTGAATTTTAATTATATATTTAATTTAATAAAATTCTAAGTATAATAATTTAAAATATAAGAATATCAATGAGATGTTATGTTGGAGGAAAATATGAAAAAAATAAAAAAAATAGCATTAAGTCTGATACTCGTATTTACGGTTGCCATGACGGTGAAAGGGGATCTGCTGGGGAAGATTCAGACAATAGATACTCTTATCCAGCAAGGGAAATATGATAGGGCGGAACAGGCTGCAAGAAGATTGCTGAATGACCCGAACATAACTCCTCAGGAAAAAGCATCAGTACAGAATCTTCTGAATGAAATATCAAATAAAAAAAATGCTCAGAAACAACAGCAGAATACAGCTCAGTCTAATGAAAAACCGAATAATGCCCAAGCGGAAATCGACAAAATAATATCTGAAGCGATTCAGAGCGGAGATACTGCAACTACCGTTCCTCCTACAGCGGATACGGGAACGGTTCCTATAACTCAGACAGATGACGTATCTGACGGGTCGAAATTCGGAACATACAATAATTATGAAAAAGCGGCACTTGCCAAAAAGAATGCTTCGACGATATTTCAGCTGTGTCAGCTGTATTTTAAAGACGGACTTTTTGAAAGAGCTGCAAACCTTGCCAAAAAAGATACATCGGGAGATTTGAGAAATCTTTATGTAGTCGCCATAAGTTCGAGACTGATGGGAAACTATGACCAGTCAATAAACTACTATAACAGAATACTTGCCGTATCTCCGGGACAAGCACAGGCAAGACTGGGGATAGGTATAGCTTATAAGGGAAAAGGGGAGTTTTCCAAAGCTCTGGAATATCTGAGATCCTATGCGGCATCAAATCCCGACAGGGAAGTGACAAGACAGATTGCCGTACTGAATGAAGTAATAGCAAATAATAAACAGTAAAGATAAAAAATTAATTGGGGGATTAATTTATGGGGTGGCTGAAACTGAAAGAAGCGGGTATGAAGGACGGGTATATAAGAAAGTTGATGAAATATTATAAAACTTATGATGAACTGTTTTATGATGAAAATTTTAAACTTTTTAATTCCGAACTGAAAAAATACTTGAAGAAACAAAAAATATTGATATAAGTAAAAAAACGGATTTATATTATAAAAACAGAATCAGGATAATTAGTGCGAATGACGGAGAATACCCCGTAAAATTAAAAAAAATCGTTGATTATCCTCTGTTTTTATATGTAAAAGGAAAACCGTTAAATGAAATTATGAGTCCGAATGCTGAATTAAGGAAAAATATAGCGGTAGTGGGGACAAGAAGAGCGACAAAATTCGGAAAAAGTTCATGTGAAAGAATAGTAAAAGAACTTTTACGCTATAATATAAATTTAATCAGCGGCCTTGCTGAAGGAATAGATACGATAGCACTTACAGTTGCAGTTGAAAATGACGGAAATGCGGCAGCTGTTGTCGGAAGCGGTCTTGATATAGTCTATCCTTATGAAAATAGAAGATTGTGGGAAAAAATAAGTGATAACGGAGTGCTGATAAGTGAATATCCGTTGGGGACGGAACCTCTGAAATGGAATTTTCCTAAAAGGAACCGAATAATAGCAGGGCTTTCAGACGGAATAATAATAGTCGAAAGTTTTAAATCAGGGGGTTCGCTTATAACGGCGGAACTGGGATTTTCCATAGACAGAGAAATATTTGCAATACCGGGATTTATAAACTATCCTTCATTTGAAGGATGTAATAATCTTATAAAAGAAAATAAGGCAAAACTTATAACTTGTGCTGAAGATGTGGCACAGGAATTTTTGTGGGATATAAATAAGGAAAAAAGTAAAATTTCAAAGTTAAGTGAAGAAGAAAGATTACTGTTCGGATATCTTCATGAAGAAACAGGATTGGAGGAACTGACGGAAAAAGTCAAAAATAAAATTCATCTGAACCGTATACTGGCAGTTTTAATGAGCTTGAAAGTAAAAGGACTAATAACTGAA
>JAUNKI010000051.1:0-5542 GCA_030532815.1 Leptotrichiaceae bacterium | reverse complement strand
CAGGAACGGGAAAATATATAAGACTGATTTAAAACAGATTTAAATATGCGGAAATAGGGAATTTATACAATAAAATACCTTGTTTTGTCCGATTTTAAATTTTTTTATAAATTAACAGATGTAAATGTATAAATTTAATTATGAAAATAAAAAACGTTATATATAATTTTTAAAAATTTGAGGTGAGAGTTTTGGCAAAAAAGCTTGTAATAGTGGAATCGCCGTCCAAAGCAAAGACAATTGAAAAAATATTGGGAAAAGGTTATGAAGTTACGGCTTCGTACGGTCATGTCATTGATTTACCCAAAACAAAAATAGGTATAGATGTAGAAAATAATTTTGAACCTAAATATCAGGTTATAAAAGGAAAAGGTGAAGTACTTAAAAAACTGAAGGAAAAATCCAAAAAAGCAAGTGCGGTATATCTTGCATCGGATCAGGACAGGGAAGGAGAAGCCATAGCATGGCACATATCCAATTATATAAAACAGCCTGAAAAAACTAAGAGAATAGAATTTAATGAAATAACAAAAACTGCAGTAAACAATGCAATAAAAAATCCGAGAGATATAAATAAAAATCTTGTAAATGCTCAGCAGGCGAGAAGACTTCTGGACAGGATAGTAGGATATAAAATAAGCCCTTTACTGTGGAAAACCATAAATAAAAATGCAAGTGCAGGACGTGTACAGTCTGTAGCTCTTAAACTTATATGTGAGCTTGAAGACGAAATAAAAAGCTTTGTTCCCCAAAAATACTGGGAAGTGGATGCTCTTCTTGAAAACGGTATAAGTCTCAATCTTCTGGAAATACTCGGAGAAAAAGTCGACAGGATTTTTGATGAGAAAATAGTGAAAAAGCTCAAAAAAGAATTAACAGGGAAATCCTTGACCCTTGAAAGTATTGAAGTCAAAAAAAAGACTCAGAGACCTCCGTTAGTATTCAAGACGAGTACTCTCCAGCAGTTAGCCTCTTCCTATCTCGGGTACGGAGCCACAAAGACGATGAGAATAGCTCAGCAGCTTTATGAAGGACTTTCAATAGGCGGAGAAAATAAGGGACTTATAACATATATGAGAACAGATTCTACAAGGATTTCAGTAGATGCCCTCAATATGGCAAAAGAATATATAACGAAAAAATTCGGAAAAGAATATGTAGGTTATTATGTCAATAAAAATTCCAAATCCAACGTTCAGGATGCCCATGAAGGAATAAGACCTTCGGATATAAATCTTGATCCCGAGGAAATAAAGGATTTTCTTACAAATGACCAGTACAGATTATATAAACTCATATGGAACAGATTTTTAGTTTCCCAGTTTGCAGCTATGAAATATGAGCAGATGCAGATAAATGCCGTAAATGGCGATTATAAATTCAGAGGAACGATAAATAAAGTAACATTTGACGGATATTACAAAATATTTAAAGAGGAAGATGAAATAAAAACAGCCGATTTTCCTGATTTAAAAGAAGGGGACAGCTATCTGATAGAAAAGCTGAATATAGAAGAAGGGGTTACAAAGCCTCCTACAAGATATTCGGAAGCGACACTTGTTAAAAAACTTGAATCTGAAGGAATAGGCAGACCGTCTACTTATGCCTCAATAGTGGAAACTCTTAAAACAAGAGAATATGTGGAAGTTATCGAAAAAAGGTTTCATCCGACTTTTCTCGGTTATGAAGTGAAAAATGAGCTGGAAAAAAACTTTGAAGATATAATGAATGTAAAATTTACGGCAATTATGGAAGAGGATTTGGATAAAATCGAAGAAGGAAATGTCCAGTGGGTAGAACTTCTGAAAAAATTCTATAGTTCACTGGAAGTTCATCTAGACCAGTACGAGAAAGAAATAGAAAGACTGAAAGAAAGAAGGATAGAATCGGATATTCAGTGTTCAGACGGAAAAGAATTTATGATACTGAAAACAGGAAGGTTCGGCAAATACCTCATATGTGAGTCCAATCCCGAAGAAAAAATAACATTAAAGGGAATAGCTGTAAATCCTGAAGAAATTGAAGCGGGGAAAATATTCATAAAAGCTCAGGTGGAAAAACTTCAGGCAGATAAAAAAGGCATATTGACGGACTTCTTTACTGAAGGAAATAAAAGATATTTACTTAAAAAAGGAAGATTCGGAGAATACCTTGAAAGTGAAGATTATGAAAATGATCAGAAGCGTATGTCACTTCCCCTTTCAATAAAACAGAAGTATAAAAAAGGGACTTTAAGTGAAACGGACGGAATTTTGGAAATAAATGAAGAAATTACTGTTATTCTCAATGAAGAGAAGAAAATAATAGAGGAAGCGGGATTGTGTGAAAAATGCAGTCGATCTTTTGAAATAAAAATAGGAAGATTCGGAAAATTTTTAGCATGTACGGGGTATCCCGACTGTAAAAATATAAAAGCGATACCTAAGTCAAAATCAGCTTCTTCTAAAAAGAAAACGGCAAAAAAGACGGTTTCAAAATCCAAAACAGCAGCAAAACCGAAAAAAGAAACAGCAGCAAAAAAAGGGACGGAGAAAAAGACCGTTAAAAAGAAAAAATCGGAAAAATAGTGAAAAAATCAGTGATAGAGAATAATAACCGAAACAAATAGCGGGGAATTTATATGGAAACTGTAAAAACAGAGAATAGGAAAAAAGAAAACGGAGTAAATGCCGAAACAGATAAATATTCAGAAAAAAATAATCTGAAATTTCATGTTGAAAAATTTCTGTATTATGAGGAAGTAATAATCGGAAAAAGTTTTAATACAATAAAAAGTTACAGAAAAGATATAATGCAGTTTATAGATTATCTGGAAGAATATGAGGAAATTAATGATTTTGAACAGATTGAAACTATAACTTTCAGATCTTTCATAGTTTATCTGAATTCCACAGACAGAGGAAACAAGGAAACAGTATCTGAAAAATCCGTGTCTAAAAGAAGTATTAACAGGAAAATTTCAGCATTAAGGACATTTTTTAAATATTTACAGGAAAAGAAAATTATAAAGTCTAACAAGGTAACTTATATTACAATGCCCAAATTTGAAAAAGAACTGCCCAATGTCCTAAATAAAGATGATATAAACAGACTGAGAAATGCTATAAATACTGAAAAAATAACGGGGATAAGAGACAGGCTCATAATAGAGCTTCTTTATTCGAGCGGAATAAGAGCAAGTGAGCTTATAGATTTAAGTGAACATATGATAAATATTGATGAACGGGAAATAAGAGTTATAGGAAAGGGAAATAAGGAAAGAATTACCTTTTTCAGTGAAAACAGTAAAAAATGGCTGGAAAAGTATATAGAAGAAAAAAAGAGAAAATATTTTAATTATACTAAAAATACGGTTTTTACAAACAGTAGAGGAGAAAAGCTTACAACGAGATCTTTAAGAAGGCTTATAGTGGATTATGCAAAAAAGGCCGAAATCCATAAAGAAGTTACTCCTCATGTATTCAGACATACTTTTGCGACGGAACTTTTAAATAACGGAGTGGACATAAGGTATCTGCAGGAACTTCTGGGGCATAGCAGTATATCTAAAACTCAGGTGTACACCCATGTAAGTAAAGCACTTTTAAAAAATGTATATATGAATACTCATCCACTGGCAAAGGAATAAACTAAAAATAAAACGGAGGAAACATTGATTTTAAAAAAATGTATAGGCTGCGGTATAGAACTGCAGTCTGAAAATAAGGAAAATGAAGGATATGTCCCTGAAGAAAAATTTATAACTGAAGAAGAACTTCTCTGTCAGCGTTGCTTTAAAATAAAAAATTACGGGCAGAATATTGAAAACAGTCTGACAAAAGAAGATTATTTAAAAGAAGTAACAGAAAGTATTAAAAAATCGGATATTATACTTCCGATATTTGATATTATCGATTTTGAGGGGTCATTTACAGAAGAAATACTTGATTATTTAAAAGATTACAGATCCTTAATATTAATAAATAAAATAGATCTGCTTCCTGATTTTATTCATCCGACGGAAATAGCCGACTGGATAAAAAAAAGACTTATGGAGGAAGATATAATTCCTGATGATATTGCGTTTTTAAGTGCAAAAAGTAAATACGGTGTAAACGGGATTATAAGAAAAATAAATAATATATTTTCAGGAGATAAAATAAATGCAGTTGTTCTCGGTGCATCAAATGTGGGAAAATCTTCGGTAATTAATCTGCTGTTGGGAAAAAACAGAATAACTACTTCAAAGTATTCAGGAACAACCTTAAAATCAATAAGTAATAAAATACCGAAAACCGACATAAGAATAACCGATACACCGGGACTGATACCCGAAGGAAGGATTTCCGATCTAGTAAGTGTGGAAACAGGATTGAAATTAGTACCTTCAGGGGAAATTTCCAGAAAGACTTTTAAACTTGAAGAAAACCGTGTCTTCATGTTTGATGCTTTCTGTAGATTCAAAGTACTGGAAAATAAAGACAGTGAAAATTATAAAGCTGTATTTTCAGCTTATTCTTCCAAAAATGTAAAATTTCATGTTACTAGAGATGAAAGAGTGGAAGAACTTCTGAAAGGGAATTTTTTTGAAGTAATGAAAAAAGAGGAAAAGGAAAAGTATTTACAGAATAAATTTGTAACTTACAAAGTTGAACTTCATCAGAATGAAGATCTTGCAATAGCCGGCTTAGGATGGATAAATGTAAAAAGAGGACCGCTATTTATAGAGCTTACCGTTCCCGAATATGCAAAAGTAATTGTAAGACCTGCCATGTTTAAAGGCAGAAAATAATATAAAATATTGGAGTATATATATGGCTGCAAATGGTTATCATATGGAAATAAACAGAAAAACTGTAAAAAGGGTAATAGGAAAAACAATAGTTCTTATAATAGTTCTTGTTACGGCTTTTTTTCTTACGGTATATCTCTTTTCACGGAAAATGGAGAAAATAATAAAAGCAGATATTCAGATAGAAACTCAGAGATTTGAAAATGCCGTAAAAGGATTTAAGGAAAAAACGGGAGTTTATCCAGGTATAGCAGGAAAAGAAAATAATCTTAAAGAAATAAAAAGTCCTGACGGAAAATATACTTTTGATTTATTTTACGGAACTGAAAAACTTTATGAAATTCCGGGAAATTTGAAAAAAGGAATAGAAAAGTCCAATAATACGGTTTTTTCAAAAAATAATAAAGGCGGTTGGGTCTACAACGGTATAACGGGAGAAGTAAAGCCCAATATAGAATAACGGAAATAAGAGATTAAGATTATCGTATAAAATTTAAAAGTTAATGTCAGTAGAAAAAAATTGAGACAGCATAAAAACAGAAATTACAGAAATCGGAGAAAAAGGTACAAATGAAATTTTCAATATTGGGAAGCGGAAGCAGCGGAAATTCCAGCTATATAGAAATGGGAAATAAGAAGTTTCTTATAGATGCGGGATTTAGCGGAAAAAAAACAGTAGAAAAATTAAACAGTATAGAGCGTAGAATAGAAGATATAGACGGAATTTTTGTAACTCATGAACATTCGGATCATATACAGGGACTGGGAGTT
>JAUNKI010000050.1:9049-11995 GCA_030532815.1 Leptotrichiaceae bacterium | reverse complement strand
TTTAATTTTTACATTTCAAAAATTTCTCCTATTTCCGCTTCCTTTTGTCTGACGATTTTCATTATGTTTTCTTTTAATCCTATGTCTGAGCACCATGCCATTCCGCAGCCTGATGAAATTTTTCTTGGAACGGGGATAAGCCTTCCCTTTATTTTTTCGGCTTTAAGAATTTTTTCAAGATATATCGCATCTGATGTACTCTGAAAAGTTATAATAATTTTTGATTTACTTTCCTTCATTTATTTTTCCTTTTTTAGTTCCTATTATTCCTACAGCGATTAAAAATAATATACAGAAAAACAGTGCTATCTTTCCGCTTAAATTTGGTCCTCCGAAAGTTTCAGGAGATGTTGCAGTGGCTTTTGACGCAACTGCAGCTGCCAGTTTAAAGTTATGAGCCACTGCCGCTCCGACAAACAGTCCTATTACCGTTATTACAGAATCTGAAGATCCCTGTCCTGCAAGTACGAGCTGTCTTAGAGGGCAGCCTCCCATTAATACTCCTGCCAGTCCTACTGCATATAATCCGAGTATATTCCATATTGCATGAGGGTGAGCTATAGGACCGTATGGAGAAAATTTAAAATTTCCTGTAATAATATTATAAATCAGTATAACTGTAAACATACCTAAAATAGGAGTTATCATTTCAAAATTTTTCATAAGGAAAATATTTCTTATACTTCCTGTAAAGCACATTCTTACTTTTTGAGCAATCATACCGAACATCATTCCGCCTACAAGAGATACAACAAGAGGAGCGTGTATGCTTCCTGGACCTTTTTCACTTACTGCAAATAAACCTGTTGTGACACTAAGTATGAGCAGTAATATTAGAATTAAAGGAAATATGTATCCGTTTTCTTTTTTTATTTCAACTTTTTTTTCAAGTGAATACCCTTTTTTTAAAAAAAATACACCTGTACCTATACCTGCTGCAAATCCTGTAAATCCTATATATGCACTTAAGTCGCCTCCTGCTATACGAAGTATCATCCTTGTAGGGCATCCTAAAAATATTAAAGCTCCTATCATCATTGCAATTCCCGAAAAAAATCTTATTACGGGAGAAGAGCCTCCGGTAACTTTAAATTCTTTTGTAAAAATTGAAATAATAAAAGCTCCTAAAACAATTCCCGGTATTTCAGGACGGAAATACTGGACTACACTTGCATTGTGAAATTTCATCGAACCCGATATATCTCTTATGAAACATGCGACACATATAGCCATATTTTTCGGATTTCCCGAGACGGCGAGCCATACTCCTATTAAACCTGCTAAAATACCTGATACGAATAATCCTTTTTTTGAATTGATAAAGTCCATGATAATCACTCCTTAGTAATTGTAGTTTTATTTATGTTATTTATTATTAAATATTTAAAAATTATTTAGGGAATTTTTTAACTTAAAAAAACAGAATAATTTATTTATAACGGAAAATAATTTCTTTCAGGGCGTATACGGCACTTTCTACATGGTTTTCAGTGTTGAAATATGAAAAACTGAATCTTACCGCTCCCTGTCTTTCGGTACCCAGTGCTTTATGCATTAAAGGTGCACAGTGTCCTCCTGCTCTCGTAATAATATTATATTCTACATTAAGTATATCACATATTTCGCCTGAGTCAATATCTCCTATATTAATGGAAATTAAAGGGATCCTGTCAACTTTTTCATTTTTCCGGTTAAAGAAAGTACCGTATACTTTTATATTTTCCATATCCTTAATTCCGTTATAAAACTTCCACATCAGATCCATTTCCTTTTTATGAATATTTTGAATGCCTATCCTGTTTATAAAATTTACTGCAGCGTTTAACCCTGCTATTCCATGTCCGTTCAGTGTACCTGCTTCAAGTTTTTCAGGCATATTTGAAGGATGACTTTTATTATATGTGTCAATTCCGCTTCCTCCTACTTTCATTGGGGCTATATCAATTCCTTTTCTGACATAAAGTCCTCCTGTACCTTGAATTCCCATCAATCCCTTATGTCCTGTAAAACAGAGAACATCAATATTATCCGAGAGGATGTCGATAGGGACTGTTCCTGCTGTCTGGGAAGCATCCACTATGAAAAGAAGATTGTTTTTTCTGCAAAATTCACCGATTTTTTTAATATCGGTTATATTTCCCGTGAGATTTGAAGCATGGGTACATATAACGGCTTCGGTATTTTTATGTATATACTTTTCCATATGTGAAATATCCGGATTTTCTATTTCGTGTGTTTTAAGAAAAGTTATTGAAGCTCCTTTTCTTTCAAGAAGATAAAGAGGTCGGAGTACGGAATTATGCTCGGCTTCCGTTGTAATAATATGGCTGTTTTCAGAAAAGAGTCCGTTTATCACCATATTTAAGGCTTCGGTGGCATTTGATGTAAATACTACCTGTTTTGGACTCTCTCCATTAAAAAATTTACATATTCTTTCCCTTGCTTCATAAATTTTTCTTAAAGAGTTCAGGGAAGTTTCACCTGTTCCTCTGCCTGCATTTCCCATAGTTTTTATGGCTTCACAGACTGCGTCGGCTACTTCTTTAGGTTTATAATAGGAAGTTGCAGCACTATCCAGATATATCATTTTTCTCCTTTCTTTTTATTAAGATGTATCTGAAAAGTTAAAATTTATAATATTTTCAATATCTTTTTTAATTTTTAAATTGGCAGAATTATTATATAACTGATATTCTGTTATTTGAAATTTTTAAAAAACAGTTAAAATTCATCGTTTCGACAGTTTTCAGACACATCCCAATTATCAGACTTTTTATTAAATTATACAATAATTAAAAAAAATTGTCGATATATAAAAAGGTTAAATTCCCGTATGTCGTATAATTTAAAAAATATATTAAAAATATATAAAATGAGGAAATTTTAAATACTGTATCTTGAAATTATTCGTTTTCATCATAAAACAGAAATAATATAAAACAGATG
>JAUNKI010000050.1:0-8949 GCA_030532815.1 Leptotrichiaceae bacterium | reverse complement strand
TATTCAGCGTAAATATTCAGAAATATAAAGTAATTTATAGATAGGAAAAAAGTGTAAGTAAAATAAAGGTTTTAATATGAGGTCGGAAAAAGGAATACAAATACAGAAAATTATATATTCACCATTTTACGGGAATTTTATTTTACATATTGAAATATCTCTTGAAAATACCCCTAAACAATGCTATAATTCCAATGAATAGAGAAAAAAATAATTTTATTTAGGAGGAAGCAATGGCTAAAAAGACATTAAAAGATTTAGACGTAAAAGGGAAAAAAGTATTAGTAAGAGTTGATTTCAATGTGCCTATTAAAGAAGGCGTAATCACTGACGATAACAGAATAAAAGCAGCTTTACCTACATTAAACCATATTTTGGACAATGGAGGAAAAGTAATAGCATTTTCTCATCTCGGAAGAGTTAAAGCTGAAGAAGATAAAGCAAAAACTACTTTAGCTCCGGTTGCCAAAAGATTGGAGGAAGCATTGGGGAAAACTGTAAAATTTATTCCGGAAACAAGAGGTGCAGTATTGGAAGCTGCAATTAATGAATTAAAAGACGGAGAAATTTTAATGTTTGAAAATACGAGATACGAGGATTTGGATGGAAAGAAAGAATCCAAAAATGATTCTGACTTGGGTAAATATTGGGCGTCACTGGGAGATGTCTTTGTAAATGATGCGTTTGGAACTGCTCATAGAGCACATGCCTCAAATGTAGGGATTTCTTCAAACATTGCTGAATCCGCAGCAGGATTTCTTATGCAGAAGGAGATAGAATTTATCGGAGGAGCAGTCGACAATCCTGCAAGACCTTTTGTTGCTATTTTAGGGGGAGCAAAAGTTTCCGACAAAATCGGAGTTATTGAAAATTTACTTGACAAAGCAGATAAAGTAATTATCGGTGGGGGAATGATGTTTACATTCCTTAAGGCTTTGGGGAAAAATACAGGTTCTTCATTACTTGAAGAAGACAAAGTGGAACTTGCAAAATCATTAATTGAAAAAGCAAAAGAAAAAAGCGTGGAACTTGTACTGCCTATTGATACGGTTGTAACGAAAGAGTTTAAAAATGATACTGAATTCAAGACGGTTTCCGTAGATAATATTGAAGATGGATGGATGGGTCTTGATATAGGTGCTGAATCCATAAAATTATTTGAAGATAAGCTGAAAGGTGCTAAAACAGTAGTATGGAACGGACCTATGGGAGTGTTTGAAATGTCGAATTTTGCCAAAGGAACTATCGGAGTATGTGAGGCAATAGCTGAACTGAAAGATGCCAAAACAATTATCGGTGGAGGAGATTCGGCAGCAGCGGCAATTCAATTGGGATATGCTGAAAAATTTTCACATATTTCCACAGGCGGAGGAGCTTCCCTTGAATATCTTGAAGGAAAGGAACTTCCGGGAGTAGTGGCAATTTCCGAAAAAGAATCTTGCGGATGTGGTTGTAAATAGATAAATAAACAGTTGTCTCAAATATGGAAAACGGTTTTTATCCGACAGAAATTTTACTGTTATATTGAAAATTACAGTAATTAGGAAATAATACCGGATAGAAGGGCATTCGTGCCCTTGTTTGAGATAACTTTTTTAATGTACTGTATGGAAAATTCATGAAAAGGTCTTAAATAAATACAAATAAAATTTTTCTGGCTTTTTTTCAAAATCGGGGTATACTTTAATGAAAAATAATGACATAAAAAACAGTCATTACATAATTAAAATTTAAGGAGGAATCATGAAAAAATTACTTATACTGGCTACTATAGCTATGAGTATGACGGCTTTTGCAAAACCGGCTAAAAAAACAGCCACTTCAAAAGGGAGAGGACTGGAAATAAATATTATTCATGTAAATGATCATCATTCCCATTTGGAAGAAGAGAAAATGGATCTGGTTTTAGACGGTAAGAAAACTACTGTCCATGTGGGAGGATTTCCGAGAATGAATCAGAGAATATCCGAACTTATGAAAAACGGTAAGAATAATCTGGTACTTCATGCAGGAGACGCATTATCGGGAACTCTTTATTATACTTTATTTAAAGGAAAAGCGGATGCAGCGTTGATGAATGCAGGTAAGTTTGATCTGTTTTCATTGGGAAACCATGAATTTGACGATGGAAACAAAGTATTGAAGGATTTTCTTGATGAACTGAAAATACCTGTAGTTTCGGCAAATGTAGTTCCCGATAAGGGAAGTATCCTTGAAGGGAAATGGAAACCGTATATAATAAAGAAAATAGGCGGACAGGATGTTGCGATAGTCGGTCTTGATGTAGTCGGGAAAACAGTACAGTCTTCAAGTCCGGGAAAAGATATTAAATTTTTTGATGAAGTTGAAACTGCTCAGAAAATGGTAAAAGAACTGGAAGCAAAAGGAATTAACAAAATTATATTTTTATCTCATGCAGGATATGAGAAAAATCTTGAAATAGCTCAGAAAGTATCAGGAGTAGATATTATAATTACGGGGGATACCCATTATTTATTAGGTGAAGGTTTTAAAGAGTACGGATTAAAGCCGGTCGCAGAATATCCTAAAAAAGTTATGTCTCCTGCAGGAGAGCCTGTCTATGTTGCAGAGGCATGGAATTATTCCTATCTCGTAGGAAATCTGAAAGTCGGATTTGACGAAAAAGGAGTAATTACGAAAATTGAGGCAAATCCTTCAATAATATTGGGAGATGACTTATTTGAAAGAAAAAATGAAAAAGGTGAAGTATACAAGCTTGAAGGAAAAGAAAAAGAAGATGTCATAAAATATGTAAACAGCCGTAAAGATTTGAAATTTGTAAAAGAAGAAGCAAATTCAAAAAAAGTGCTGGAAAGATATAAAAATGAAAAAAATGAATTAGGAAAGAAAATGGTAGGAAAAATTAAGGAGGAAATACCGGGAGGTTCTGCAAACAGAATTCCTAACGATAAGAATCCTCAAGGTTCCATAGCTACAAGACTTGTTTCCGAATCAGTTTTACATAAACTTAAAAATATGGGAACAGGAGATATTGATCTTGTTATACTTAATTCAGGAGGAGTAAGAATAAGCTTAAATCCCGGAGAATTTTCCTATGATAATGTCTATACTCTGTTGCCATTTACTTCAAATACAATTTATGTGCTGAAAATGTCGGGAGCTGAAATAAAACAGGTAATAGAAGATGCGTTGAATTTCGTTTTTGAAGGAGGCTCTTCAGGAGCATTCCCTTACGGTGCGGGAATAAGATATGAAGCATCCAAAGAGGGAAGTCTGGGAACAAGAGTTAAAAAAGTGGAAGTATTTGATAAAAAAGCGAATAAATGGGTTCTTATAGATATGAAAAGAACATACAGTGTTGGGACAAACTCTTACATAGCAGCAGGAAAAGACGGATATACCACATTCGGAAAAGTGAGTGCCGAAAGACCGGGAGTGAATACTTATTTAGGTGTTGAAACTGCGTTTATTGAATATCTGAAAGAAAAGAAAGAATTGGAAAAGCCTGATTCTGCAAATGTAATTTTTAAATATTAGTTTAAAAATTGTATACAGTAAATCGTGCCGCTATGAAAAAGCGGCCGGTTACTGTTACGAGGAGGTAGGAAATTGTCAGATAAAGAAAAAATCGGAAATATGACAATAAAGGAATTTCAATTTTTAATAGAACATATAGAGCGGGGAAGTTTACAGGAAGAAGAAAAAATCGGAGAAAATTCCGATGGAAAAAAAGAAAACGGACAGAGGCTCGTATTAAAGCTGATTGAAGAATTCGGGGAACTTGCGGAAAATATAAGAAAAAATATCAGGTACACAGGAAAAGATATAAAAGGGACTATTGAAGAGGAACTTTTTGATATTTTTTATTATATTGCTGCAATAGCAAATGATTACAGTATTGATTTGGAAGAAATTTTTTATATAAAGGATAAACTGAACAAAGTTAAGTATGATAGAGAATTTACAATAGAAGAAGGAAGAGAAATGTATCAAAAACTGAAGAAGGAAGGTAAGGTAAAATGAAAAAACGGTTATTAAGTTTATTTTTAATATTGGCAGTATCTTTATTTGCCAAAGAAGTAAAAATCGTATTTCTTGAAACATCGGATATTCACGGAAGACTTTTTTCATATGATTATGCAGTCGATGAGCAGAAAAGTGATAACGGACTTACAAGAATAGCCACTCTTATAAAGAAACAGAGAAAAGAAAATAAAAATGTAATTTTAATAGACAACGGAGACTTGTTACAGGATAACAGTGCGGAACTTTTCAATAATGAAAAGGTTCATCCGTTAATAAGAACTGTAAATGACTTGAAATTTGATATTTTTGTACTGGGAAATCATGAATTTAATTTTGAAAAGTCCTTTCTGGAAAGAAATATAAAGGCATTTAAAGGAGATGTTCTTGCAGCCAATGTAGTAAGAACGGATAACGGAAAACATTTTGTAAAACCTTATGTAATTAAAAATATAGAAGGAGTAAGAGTTGCCATAGTGGGGTTTCTCGTGCCACATATTCCTACATGGGAAGCATCGACTCCCGAACATTTTGAAGGTCTGAAATTTTTATCAGGGGAAGAATCACTGAAAACGGTTCTTAAAAAACTTGAAGGAAAATATGATGTGCTGATAGGTTCCTTTCACTTAGGAAGAGAAGATGAAAAAGGCGGTGACGGCATTCTTGACCTTGCAAAAAAATTTCCTCAGTTTGATATAATTTTCGGCGGTCATGAGCATGCAGTATATAACAGCGAAGTGGGAAATGTAAAAGTAATAGAGCCGGGAGCTTACGGTTCATATCTTGCTAAAGGTACGGTAACTTATGACACAGTAACAAAAAAGAAAACGGTAGTAACTGAAAATATTTCATCCAAAGATGTTCCTGAAGATGAGGAAATAAAGGAAAAGTATTCATATGTAGATAAAAAATCCAAAGAATATGCCAATGAAACAGTAGGGGAAGTAACTGAAACATTTATAACAAGACCCGACTTTATAACAGGTGAGGACAAAATTACCGCAATGCCTACTGCAATGCTAATGGAAACTCCTATAATCCAGCTGATTAATGAAGTTCAGAAACATTATGCGAAAGCTGATGTTTCAGCAGCTGCAATATTCAATTTCGGTTCAAACCTCAAAAAAGGTCCTTTTAAAAGAAAAGATGTGGCATTCATTTATAAGTACACGAATACTCTTATAGGAGTAAATATAACAGGAGAAAATCTTCTGAAATATATGGAATGGTCTGCAAAATATTATAATCAGCTGCAGCCCGGTGATTTGACAATAAGTTTCAATGAAAATGTAAGGGGCTATAATTACGATATGTTTTCAGGAGTAAATTATAAAATAGATATTACAAAACCTGAGGGGCAGAGAATAACAGATGCGAAAATAAACGGGCAGTCTATTGACAAAAATAAAACTTATAAGCTGGCAGTGAATAATTACAGGTACGGAACGCTTTCCACTTTAAAATTAGTAAGCGATAAGGACAAATACTATGATTCCTATCTTGAAATGCAGGATAACGGGAGAATGAGAGATCTGATAATAAAATATATTACTGAAGAAAAAGGCGGAAAAGTAACACCTAAACTTGATAAAAATTGGACAATTATAAATTATAATTTCAACAATCCTTTATTAAAAAAACTGGAAGAAAAAGTGAAGGAAGGAACTGTAAAAATTCCTGTTTCCAAAGACGGAAGAACTTTAAATATAAAGTCTGTAAAAGAAAGTGAAGTAAAATAACGGAAATTAAATACAAGGCTGTAAATTTACAGTGTATTTATAAGGAGATACGAGATGAGGAAAATAATAATAGTTTCGTTATTGCTGTTATTTTCAGTATCAGGTTACGCAGTAAAGAAGACAATTATAAAAGTGCTGCCGAAAGTTGAAATAGAAGGAAAATTCGATGAGGAAAAGGCAATTTTAAACTACATAAAAAAAGAAGGATATACTCCGAAATCAGCCATAAGGCAGACAACTGACAAGACAATGGAAGAAGAAGTAAAGGAAATTGAAGCTGAAAAAAACGGAATTACTTATACACTGTTTATTAAGGCTGATGAAGCAAGCGGAATTGTAGTAACGGTAGATTCAATTGTAAAGGAATATTATGATATTCTGGAACAGGTAAGAAAAGAGCATAACAGAATATTGAAAATCGAAGCAGCTACTTATGCCAAAGGTATTGATGTTATTTTATACCCAAAGGAACATATAGCTTCAGATGAAATAAAAGTCATAGGTACAAAAGTTGCGGGAAAAATAAGGGGAATTAATCCTTCTCCGGGAAAAATAACTTTAGTGATTTATGATATTTATAATCGAAGCAGAATTTTATATAAGGAAGTTTTCTAAAAACGGAACAGTATTAAGATTTTAAAAATATTTTCACCTCTTTGAAACTAATTTTTTTATAAGATAAGTTTATATAATCTATATGAAAATACAAAAATAGATAAAAGAAAAAAAGAGTATAAATTATCTGTATTAAAAAAATTTAGGAAAGAGGTGATTTTATTGAAAAAAGGAATTATGGTGGCAGTATTTGCTGCAATATTAGCGGTAAGCTGTTCATCAGGCGGAAACAGAAAAGCAGTGACAATGGAAAAAGATACTTCTATAGCAGTTACATCTTCTGATAATATGATGTCCGAAAACAAAATGAACGAAACCATGATGATGGAAAACAATACGGACAAAATGGAAATGACTGAAAATAAAATGCAGGAAACTATGAAAAAAACTTATACTTGCGGAAAAATGACAGTAACGGTGGAAAGCACGACTGACGGCGAGGAAATTTCACTGACTGACGGAATGGGAACCCATCAGTTGAAAAGAACCGTTTCGGCAAGCGGAGAACTTTATAAAGATTCTAAAGGAAAGTCAATGCATATGAAAGGTGATGAAGCTGTCTACAAAGCTTCTGCAAAGGCAAAAGATGTAGTCTGTAAAGTAGTGGAATAATTTTTTAATGAGGGCCAATTAATGCCCTCAGATTTTTTTCGTGAGGGAGCCCATTTCTGCCCTCACACTCTGGCTATCAGCTATAATTTTTTAATAAAATTTTGAATATCAAAGCTTCTATTTATATTTCAGTTCATATCTTTATTAATTTCATAATTTAATTATACTTTTACTTAAAACAGTTTTCTCTATTTTCAGTTTTTTCTGATAACTTTTAAAAACATTACAACTGATAGACAGGATATAAAGGTGGCAACAAGTCTTTATAAAAAAATACTTATATATACCACATATAATAATCTTCAGAAAACTTCCGTATAATTTTAGCCGGAATTCCTACAGCTACTGAATTTGAAGGAACATCTTTTAAAACTACTGCATTTGCTCCGATTTTTGAATTTTCTCCGACAGTTATATTTCCTAAAATTTTTGCTCCGGTTCCTATAATGACATTTTTTTCAATAGTAGGGTGACGCTTAACTTTATCTGAATTTACCCCGCCGAGAGTAACACCGTGGAAAATAATACAGTTATCTCCTATAACAGCTGTTTCACCTATTACTATTCCCATGCCGTGGTCAAAAAAAATTTTTTTCCCCAGTGTAGCTCCCGGATGTATTTCAATTCCTGTTATAAATCGTGAAAACTGGGAAATCATTCTTGCTAAAAGGAAAATTTTTCTTTTATAAAGAAAATTGGCTATTTTGTGATAAATAACAGCATGTAGAGAAGGATAAAGGAGAGCTTCAAATTTATTTTTTATAGCAATATCTTTTTCAATAATGTTTTTTATTTCATCTTTTATATATTTAAAAATTTTAATCACTCCCGTGTGTAATTTGAAAAATTTCCTGATAAGATATTTTCAAAATTATTTGTAATCTTCTACAGAAAGATATTTCTCTCCTCCGTCAGGAGATATTATAAGAACTTTTTTTCCTTTACCGAGTTTTTTTGCGGTTTCATAAGCAGCTGCGATTGCTGCTCCTGAAGAAATTCCGAGAAACAATCCGGCTTCTCTTGTAGCTTTTTTTCCGAATTTCACTGCTTTATCATTGGAAATCTGTATAATTTCATCAATAATTTCCTCATTATAGTTATCAGGCACAAAACCCGCTCCTATCCCCTGTATTATATGTTTTCCCGGTTCTTTTCCGGATAATACTGCTGAATCTTCAGGTTCCACTGCAATAATTTTTATGTCCGGAAAATGCTCCTTAAGTCTTTTGCCTGTTCCTGAAAGGGTTCCTGCTGTTCCGACTCCGGCTATAAAGGCATCGAGTGAATTAAAATCATCAATAATTTCCTTAGCAGTTGTTTCATAGTGTTTTTGGGGATTTGCCTTGTTTTTAAACTGTTGAGGAAGAAAATATCCCGGATTTTCGGAAACTATTTTTTCAGCCTCTGCAATAGCACCTTTCATTCCTCTTATTCCCTCAGTCAATATAAGTTCCGCCCCGAAAGCTTTTAATATATCTCTTCTTTCAACACTTGCCGTTTCAGGCATTGTAATAATGACATTGTATCCTTTTGCTCTACCTATAAGTGCAAGTGAAATACCTGTATTTCCTGAAGTAGGTTCTACAATAGTTCCTCCCGGCTTTAAAAAACCTTCTTTTTCGGCAGCTTCTATCATCCCCAGAGCCGCCCTGTCCTTTACACTTCCTCCAATATTGTATTTTTCAAGTTTTACGTAAATATCTGCAATATTGTCTTCTCCTTTAAGATTTAACTTGATTATCGGAGTATTTCCGATAAGTTCAATAATGTTTTCATAAATCATACATAACCTCCTGTATTTTTGTAAATAATTTTTATGTTTGTATATACTACCATATAAATAATAACATTAAAAAGCTTAAAAAACAAGTATATTCAACTTTTTTCACGTTTTTTTCACGCTTTTTTTGAAAAAAATATACTCAACCTTTTTTGTAAAAAAGGTTGAACCAAAAAACCATTCAACACAAATTTTACT
>JAUNKI010000049.1 GCA_030532815.1 Leptotrichiaceae bacterium | reverse complement strand
TTGGATTACACGACAATGACTAAAGCATAATTATAAAATAAAAAATTTAATGGAAAGGAGAAAAGATTGTTTTGTAAAGGAATGGGTATAAAAAATTTTCAAAATAATCTTAAATGTAGTGAATTATGAAAAATAATTTTTTTTCAGTATTACAGAAGATAGGTAGGGCATTTATGCTCCCGATAGCTGTATTGCCGATGGCAGGAATACTTTTAGGAGTAGGAGGATCATTTACAAATCCCGTATTGATAGAAACATATAATCTTACTTTTTTAAGAGAAGGAACATTTTTAAACTATGTAATGCAGCTGTTTTTAAACACAGGGCTGTTTGTTTTTGCAAATCTTCCTTTACTTTTTGCAGTAGGTGTAGCCATAGGACTTGCAAATAAAAATAAGGAAACGGCGGCTTTGTCGGCAGTTCTGGGATTTCTGCTTTTCCATACGATAATAGGAACTGTTTTGAAATTTCAGGGAATAATTCCTGATATGGTAACTTATGATGCACTCATATCCAAAGGACTTAGTGAAGCGGCAGCAAGAGGAACGGCAGCACTTTATGCAAGGGAGCTTGGAATATTTACACTTCAGACAGGTGTATTCGGAGGGATAATTTGCGGTATAGTTGCAGCAGGGATTACAAATAAATTTTCGGGTAAAGTACTGCCTGATTATCTGGCATTTTTCAGCGGAAACAGATTTGTTCCCGTTATTACAATTATACTTTTCATACCAGTAGCTGTAATATTTCCGTTTATATGGCCGACTATATTTATGGGAATTGTAAAGGCGGGAGAAATATTTGCCGCAACAGGAGCTGTAGGAACATTCTTTTACGGGTTTACTATGAGAATACTCAATGTTTTCGGGCTGCATCACGCCATTTATCCCCTGTTCTGGTATACTCAGCTCGGAGGGTACGAAGAAGTTGCAGGTAAAATGATTGCCGGAGGACAAAACATATTTTTTGCTCAGCTTGCAGATCCTACAATAAAACACTTTAGTGCAGCTGCTACAAAAACTATGACGGGAGGCTTTTTACCTATGATGTTCGGTCTGCCTGCAGCCGCTTTGGCAATGTACAGAACGGCAGAAGATAAAAATAAGGCGGCAATAAAAGGTATACTTATATCTGCAGCATTGACATCATTTCTTACGGGAATAACGGAGCCTATAGAATTTACATTTTTATTTGTTGCTCCGATATTGTATGTCATTCACGCATTACTTGAAGGATTGGCATACATGCTTATGTATGTACTGAATGTAGCTGTAGGAATTACATTTTCAAGAGGGATAATAGACTTTACATTTTTCGGTCTTTTACAGGGACCGTCTAAAACATCCTATTACTGGATTCTCATATTAGGTCCTCTGTATGCGTTTATTTATTATTTTATATTTAAAACACTGATACTTAAATTCAATATTCCTACACCGGGAAGAGGAGAAGGAGAGAATAAGCTTTATACAAGGAAAGATTACGATGCTTCCAAAGAAAAAAATGAATTTATAGATGAAATCGTAATATCATTGGGAGGAGTGGAAAATATAGAAAATATAGATGCCTGTATTACAAGATTGAGAGTGACTGTAAAGGATTCTGCCAAAGTTTCGGATGATGTCAGATGGAAAGAACTGAATGCCAAAGGTGTTATAAGATCAGGAAACGGAATACAGATAATATACGGAACTCAAGCTGAAATATATAAAAATAAAATAAGGGAGAAATATAAAATATGATTTTTACAAATTTAAAGGATAATCTTCAGAATCAAAGTCTTTCAGAGGAAATAAAAAAGTGTATTGAATTTACAAATAAAAATAAAATAGAAGAATATGAAGCGGGAGTTTATGAAATTCCTGAAATTAATATGAAAATGAATGTCGGACATTATACTACAAAATCCGAAAAAGAATGTTTCTGGGAAAGCCATTTAAAATATATTGATGTTCAGATTATACTGAAAGGTGAAGAATACATAGCTTTTAACAATATTCGTAATCTAAGGGAAATCAAAAGGGATAAGGAAAAAGATCTGATAGAATATGAAGGAAATGAGCTGTTCAGGGTTTTACTGAAAGAAGGAGACGTACTTGTTCTTTTTCCTGAAGACGGACATATGCCCGGAATGATGGTCAATGAGCCTGTTTCCGCAAAAAAGGTTGTATACAAAATAAAAATTTAAATTTTAATAGGATATTTCTCTAAGAGTATATATTTAGAAAAAAGAAAAATGAAAGGTTTAAAGAGACATATTTTTGGATAAATTACATTATTATCTAAAAAATGTTTCTTTTTCTTTTGAAAATTTTTGAAAAAAATGTTATTTTTAGTCTTGACTTTTTGAAATTTTAAGGTATAATCTAATTAAATATAAATTTTCAAAAAAATGAAAATTAAAAAAATTAAGGAAAAGGTGGAAATTATGAACAGAGAAAAAGAGAAAAAGGAAAAAAAGATGAGCAAAAACAATCGTGCCATCTTATCAATTGCAAGAGAACTTTTGTTCTCTAAAGTGGGAGAAAGAATTCCGTCAGTAATTCATTATTCGGAAAAATATGAAATTTCCGTAGGACTTATTCAGAAAGCATTTGTTTATTTACAGAATGAAGGGGCTGTAGAATTTGAAAAAAGAGGAGTTTTAGGTTCCTTTGTGAAAAAAATAAATAATGACATTCTTTTAGAAAAAAGTGATCTCGATATTCTGGTAGGAGTTATGCCGTTACCTTATTCAAAGAGATATGAAGGACTTGCAACGGGAATAAAAAATAATTTCCAAAATAATAATTTGGACTATTATTTTGCATATATGAGCGGTTCAAAAATAAGAATGGATCTTCTCAGAAAAGGCGTGTATGATTTTGCAGTAGTATCCAAACTTGCTTATAAACTTGAAAGAGAGAAAAATAAAGATATTGAAGCTATATTTGAATTCGGAGAAAACAGCTATGCTTCAAAACATGTACTTTTTAAAGCTCCGGGTGTAAAGAAACTGAAAAAAATAGGAATTGATAGAAATTCCGAAGATCAGAAATATTTAACGAAAAAATGTCTGGAAGGTTCTGACTACACTTATGTGGAAATAGATTATAATGAAACTCCGAAATTACTTGAAAATAAAGTCGTTGACGGAATTATATGGAATTTTGACGAAGTTGAGGAAAAGAAAATAGACATAGATTATGAAGAATTACCTCAAAATAAGATGTTAAGACATGCAAGCGAAGCTGTACTTATAGTAAACAGCAATAACGATAATCTGAAAAGATTGGCTAAAAAAATAATAGACATGGGTTATATTAAAGAAATACAGAGAAATGTAATGGAAAATAAAACGCTGCCTACATATTAATTCGAGCATTTTCAGAAAATCAGGATAAAATTTATACAGGAGTTTCATACAAAATGGAAAAGTTGAAATTTCGGATGGAAATATTGAAAAATTCCGGTGTAATAGACGAAAAAATATACAATACGGTAACAAATTTAATAATGTATTTAAATGAAAAATGGGAAATCAGATTGACTGAAGATAACGGAGCAATGTTCATAACTCATTTATCAATGGCTTTAAAAAGAATAAAAGAAGGTGGAAACGTAAGTAATATTGATGAAAATGTGTTTCAGGAAATATTAGCGTCGGATAAATTTCAGAAAATTGAAAAAATTTATGAAGATATTGAAAAAAATATTTTTAGTGAAAAATTACCTGAAGAAGAAAAGAAATATATTCTTATAAATTTATTACTCATAGAAGAAAATAAATAATGTGAATGAGGAGGTATAAATGAAAATAGCAGTGGGGGGACAGATAGACAAGGAAAATGTGGCGGAATTGCTGAAAAAGCATTTTCCTGATGCGGTAATAAGCATAAAAAGTGATATTGATGCGGCAATGGACGTTAAACTGGGGAATGCCGACTATTATTTCGGAGCGTGCAATACAGGTGGAGGTGGAGCATTGGCAATGGCTATTGCACTTATAGGAGCAGATAAATGTGCAACTCTTGCAATGCCCGGAAATATCCTTTCTGAAGAAAAAATAAAAGAAGAAGTGGATAAAGGAAAGGTTGCTTTCGGATTTACACCCCAATCGGCAGAAGAAGTTGTAAAAGCTGTTGCAGGCTGTTTAAAAATAAAAGGTTAACGGAAATCAGTAATATAAAGGAGGAAAAATGGAGAAATTTTTAATAAGCGGATTTTTAAGCGGTTTTGCTTCAATATTGGCAAATCTTGGTGTAGCAGTATTTAATGACGGATTAAGACCTATGGTACCCGAGTTTTTAGAAGGAAGAATAGACAGAAAAGCTCTGGCTGCCACAAGTTTTGCATTGTCATTCGGTCTTGTGATAGGTTTCGGAATTCCGTTTTCAATAGGTTCCACAATTATACTGATACACAGTATACTGCTCGGAACGGATATAATAGGAGTATCCACTCCCCGAAATAAAACCGGAGCCGTAGTGGCGGGAATAATAGGAGCATTATATGGAATAGGATTGGTATTCGGTCTTGAGAAAATAGTGGAACTGTTTAGTAAAATGCCTATTGATTTTCTGCCAAGTCTGGCTAAAGTAGGTGCTCCGATTATAGTAGGATTTTCAGTGTTTCCGGCATTGGTGGTAGGGTATCAGTACGGAGTGAGGAAAGGTGCTTTTACACTTATAATTACATTACTTGTAAGACAGATTGTAACGGTATTCGGGAAAATACCAGTTTCCCAAAGTGTAAATATTACTTTAAATCCCGACGGTATGGCTCTTCTTGTAAGTGTTGTAATAATGCTTATCTTTGCAATATGTGACAGAAAAACTGAAAAAACCGGCTCAAATGAAATGTTGATAGGAATTTTTTCAGCGAGAGTTGCAAGAGTCAAGAAAAATATAATTCCTCTGTCAATTATGGGAGGTTTGATAGCGGCTGCATGCAGTCTGAGAATTGTGGCAGGAGATCCGATATCCTTAAAATTACTGGTAGAAACATTAAAAGATGTATCAGTGGGAAGTACTAAAAATTTTGAAGCAGGACTGGTAGCTTTGGCAAGAAGTGTAGGGTTTATACCGTTAGTCGCCACTACTGCAATAACAACCGGAGTATACGGTCCGGCAGGAATGACCCTTGTATTTGCAGTAGGGATATTTATTAAAAATCCGATTATTGCTTTTTTTGCAGGAACTGTGATTTTAGCAGTTGAAATATTGCTCCTTGAGTTTACGGCTAAAACTTTGGATAAATTTCCGGGAGTGAAAGCCTGCGGAGATCAGATAAGAACGGCGATGACAAAAGTCCTTGAAGTTTCCCTACTGGTAGGAGGAATGATTGCCGCAAATGAAATGGCAGGAGGAAGCGGACTAGGATTTCTCTTTGTAAGCGGTTTTTACTTGTTAAATAAAACTTCAAAAAAACCTCTTGTAGATATGGCTGTAGGTCCTGTTGCCACTATACTTTTCGGAATAATATTAAATATACTGTACATATTTCATCTGTATGTACCTGCTGCAGTAAAATAGTAAATATAAAATACTGATAAAAGGAGCGGGAATATGCTAAAAGACGGTTATACATTGATGCATGAACATATTTTTATAGACCTGTCCGGAGTAAAAAAACTGGATGACTGTAGACTGGACTGTAAAGATGAGACAATAAAGGAATTTAAAGAACTGTATGAAAACGGAGTAAGAAACGTAACAGATGTTACTAATATAGGAATGGGAAGAAACATTGACTATATAAAGGAAGTTTCCGAAAAGTCGGGAATAAACGTCATATGTGCAACAGGATTTTATAAAGAGCCTTTCTATCCTGATTTTGTTTACGAAAAAAGTGAAAAGGAACTGTCTGAAATAATGAAAAAGGAAATTTCAGAAGGAATAGACGGAACGGACGTTAAAGCCGGGATAATCGGAGAAATAGGCTCAAGCAAGGATAAGATAACCGATACGGAATTGAAAGTTTTTAAAGCTGCGATAATTGCTCATTTGGAAACGGGAGCTCCCATAACTACCCATACATCTTTGGGAACAATGGGACATGAGCAGGTCAAATTGTTCAAAGAATATAACGTGAATCCTGATAAAGTTGTAATAGGTCATACTGATTTGAGCGGAAATGGGGAATATGTCCTGAAAATGCTTTATAACGGAGTATATATCGAGTTTGATACAATAGGAAAAAACAATTACATGTCTGATGATATCCGTATTGAAATTCTGAAAGAAATAGAAAAAAGAGATCTCATAGACAGAGTTTTTCTGTCACTGGATATTACAAGAAAATCAAATATGAAGTATAACGGAGGAATAGGATACAACTATATATTTGACAGATTTATTCCGAAATTAAGAGAAAGCGGAATAAAAGAAAGTTCCGTTGAAAAAATGCTGAAAACCAATCCTAAAAAATTTTTTGAATAAAAATTTATAAATAGGACAGGAATAAAAAAGAGTACTTAAATAATAAACAAATAATACAAAGAATCAGGAGAAAAGGAAATGAAAACATATCCGTTAAATTCTCTTTCAATTTCAGAAGCTCAGGAAAAACAGTTCAGATTAGTGGATATTATTACGGAGCATATGTCAGGAAGTGAATTTCTGGAATTGGGAGATTTGGGACTGAGTAAGGAAGGTAATAAACCTGTAAAAACGGAAAAAGCGGAAAAAATTATAGCTGATTTTTTCAATGCTGAAAGCTGTATGTTGACAAGAGGTGCAGGAACTCAGGCAATCAGATGGGGTATTTTATCCGCTGTGGAGCCGAATAGTAAAATTCTGGTTCACGATGCTCCTATTTATCCTACTACTGAAGTAAATATAAAAAGTATGAATCTGAATATTATAAAATATGACTTCAATGATTTGAACGGACTTTCGGAAATTTTAAACGACAGTGAACTGAAATTCTGTCTTCTGCAGCATACAAGACAGAAACCTGATGACAGCTACATTTTAGGCGAAGTTATAGAAAAAATAAAGAAAATAAGGGCAGATATGACAATCCTTACAGACGATAATTACGCAGTAATGAAAGTAGATAAAATAGGCTGTGAACTAGGAGCCGAACTTTCAGCTTTTTCAACTTTTAAGCTGCTCGGTCCTGTAGGAATAGGGTGTCTGACAGGAAAAAAAGAATTTATTGAAAAAGTAAAAAAGATGAATTATTCAGGAGGAGGGCAGGTTCAAGGTTATGAAGCGATGGAAGTGCTCAGAGGACTTGTGTATGCTCCTGTAAGTCTTGCAATACAGGCACGGGAAAGTGAAGAATTAGTAAGAGAACTAAACAACAGAGAAAAATATCCTTATATAAAAAATGTATTTTTGGGAAATGCCCAGTCAAAAGTAATATTAGTGGAATTTAAGGAAAATATAGCTGAAAGGATAATAAAATCGGCTGAAACTCTGGGTGCATTGCCCAATCCGGTGGGAGCGGAATCAAAATATGAAATTCCTCCTTTATTTTATAAAGTTTCAGGAACATTTTTAAAAAGCAATCCGGCTTTAAAGGAAAAGATGATAAGAATAAATCCGAACAGAAGCGGGTCAAAAACTGTTATAAGAATATTGGAGCAGGCATACGGAAAAATAACAAAGGAGTGATATAACTTGTTTTTGGATGTATTGAAAGAGAGGAATGAGAAGCTTATAAATGCAGCATTTGAATTACATCAGAAAGGACATGTAATGCCCGACAGTTACATAATTGATGTGGATATATTTCTGAAAAATGCTGAAAAGATATTGAAGGAAGCTGAAAAATATGATGTCAAACTTTATTATATGACAAAGCAGATAGGGAGGAATCCTTATTTAGCGAGGAAACTTGAAGAAATGGGATATGCCGGAGCAGTTGTAGTTGATTTTAAGGAAGCTGAACTGTTTATAAATAACGGTTTGAAAATAGGAAATGTGGGACATTTAGTACAAATACCCAGACATATGATGAGAAAAGTTGTTGAAAGTAATCCTGAAATAATAACAGTGTATTCTTATGAAAAAATAAAGGAAATTTCCGAAATTGCTTTAGAGCTGGGAAAAGTTCAGGATATTATGTTAAGGGTAATAGGCAGTAATTCTGAAATTTATCCCGGACAGGAAGCTGGTTTTGAAATAGACAGTATAGAGAAGGATATTGAAAAGATAAAGGAGTTGAAGGGAGTTAATATAAACGGACTGACTTCATTTCCATGTTTTTTATATGATAATAAAAGCAAAAAAATAAAATGCACTACAAATTTAAAAGCGGTAATGAAAGTAAAAAAAATTTTAAAGGAAAAATTTAATCAGAAAGTAAAAGAAATAAATATACCGTCAGCCACATCAATAGAAAATATAAAGCTGATTTCCAAAATGGGAGGAACCCATGGAGAGCCGGGTCATTCCCTTACAGGAACGATACCTATGGGAGAAAACGGTAAAACCGTTGAAATTCCCGCTTATGTTTATGTATCTGAAATTTCGCATAATTTCAGAGGAAAGGGATATTTTTACGGTGGAGGTTATTACAGACGTTCAAATATAAAAAATGTTTTAGTAGGCAGAAATTTTTTAGAAAGCAGTAAAATAAACGTAACTAAAATGGATCCCGACAATATTGACTATTATCTGGAAATGGAAAAAGAGGGGAATGTAAACGATACGGTTTTAAGCTGTTTCAGAGCCCAAATGTTTGTAACGAGGTCAACAGTGGTTCTTGTTAAGGGAATACAGGACGGAAAATTTGAAATTATAGGTAAATATACATCTCTCGGAGAAAAAATACAGTAATTCATATTCATAGATAGAAAAAGAGGTAACAGAATGAAGCAGGGACGATTTATAGTAATAGTACTGGATAGTTACGGAGTCGGATATATGGAGGATGTACCTAAAACAAGACCTGCAGATTTAGGTGCAAATACATGTAAACATATAATAGACAGTGTGCCTGAACTGAAACTTGAAAATCTTGAAAAATTAGGAATAATGAATGCCCTTGGAGAAAATTACGGAAAGATGAAAATAAATCCTGAAGCCGTATACGGGAAAGCCGAACTCATGCATCACGGTGGAGATACATTTCTTGGGCATCAGGAAATAATGGGAACATATCCTATAAAACCGCTAATAGCACCATTCAGTCATTATATAGACGATGTCTATGAAGCACTTGTAAAAGAAGGGTACAAAGTTGAAAAAATAGGTGAAAAACTCCGTTATTTGTGGGTAAACGATTGTGTAGCCGTAGGAGATAACTTGGAAACGGATTTAGGTCAGGTTTATAACGTAACGGGAACTTTCCGGAAAATTTCCTTTGAAGAAGAATTAAAAATAGGCCGAATTGTAAGAAAAATAGTGGAAACTGAAAGAGTAATAGTATTTGGAGGAACAGAGGCTACAATTGAAAGTATAAAAGCTGCAAAAGAGGAAAAAAGCGGAAAATATATAGGAATAAACGCTCCAAAGTCAAAAGTTTATGAAAAGGGATATATGGTACGGCATTTGGGCTACGGAATAAATCCTGAAACACAGATTCCGACGATTTTGGGGAAAGAAAATATACCTGTGATACTTATAGGTAAAGTTGCGGATATTGTATTTAACGAGCAGGGAAAAAGTTTTATGAACCTTGTGGATACGGATGAAATATTTCGTATTACTCTTTCCGAAATAGATAAACTTGAAAAAGGATTTATATGTGTGAATATTCAGGAAACAGACCTTGCAGGGCATGCTGAAAATCCTGAAAGATATTCCGAAATACTGAAAAAAAGTGACGGATATATAGAGAAAATAATTAAGAAGCTAAATGAAAATGATATACTGATAGTGACAGCCGATCACGGAAATGATCCGACTATAGGGCATTCCCAACATACAAGGGAAAATGTACCTATTCTTATTTATAAAAAAGGTCTGAAAAATATAAATATCGGTCACAGAAAAACTATGTCCGACATAGGAGCAACTGTAGCCGAATATTTTAAAGTAAAAAATCCCGAGAACGGGAAAAGTTTTTTGAAGATGTTGGAATGATTAAATAATAAAGAAAAAGTCAAATCTGTCCTTATTAACAATAATTAAGGACAGATTTTTAATTTTTCCTGACAAATACTCCGAAAGACGGATTTGAAATCTGATACAATTTTTTATAATAACTGATAAGAATGAAAGTTTATAATTAAGAAATATATTAATTATAAATTACTTGTTATTTCTTATTTGTAAACAGATTTTTGAAAATTGAAATTTTTTCACTGATTTCAATAACTGAAAATAATCGTTTTAATAAATAATACAGTCTTATTTTAAATTTAATATATATTCCGCATATTTTAATGCACTTTCTTTAATTTCCTCATCTTTCAGTTCGTGTTCAGTTCCGAATAAAGTAAAATGAGGAAACATTTCAGCACGTATGAATTTTACAGTAGCTGTCAAAGGGGAAAGAACAGTATTTAAGCAGAATCCTACATGTCCTTCTTTGGAATAGTCCTTTTCAAATCCTCCGACGGAAACTGCAGCACTGATTTTTTTATTTTCCATTTTATTTCCGTTAGGACCGTAAGCCCAACCGAAAGTAAATACGTCATCAAACCATTTTTTCAGCAGTGGCGGATAACTGTACCAGTATAGAGGGAACTCCAGAATAATACGGTCATATTTTTCAAGAAGTTCCTGTTCTTTTTTTACATTAATATTCCAGTTCGGGTATTCTTTGTAAAGTTCATGTATCGTGATCTTATCAGGATATTTTTCGAGTTCCTGTTTCCATATTTTGTTTATTTTTGATCCTTTAATATCAGGATGTACTAAAATTACTAAAGTTTTCATAACTATTTCCTCCTCTCTGCATTATTTTTTTAAAACGGATATTCTCTTTTTTATATTATTACCTCTTTCCATTTCATCAAGCATAGCCGAAGCATAATCGGCATAACTTATCCTACTTTCACCGTCACTATTAACAGTAAATTCCTCTCCCATTATAATATAATTTCCCGTTTTTTTATCATCTGCATAAAAATCTGCTGCAGGACTTATATATGTCCATTGAACATCATCTCTTTTTCTCAGTTCCGCCAATCCATCCGACATGGCATTTGCTACGGGTTTGTATTCTTCAGGAAAATCAGGGGTATCTGATAATTGAATTTTATGATCTTTATCCATATAAAGGCTACCTGCTCCTCCCACTACCAGTAAACGTATGTTTTTTCCTGACAGAAGATTACTTAAATGTTGTAGAGACGTAGTATGTTGAAATAATGTTTCGGGAGTCCACGCAGAAAATGCGGTAATTACTGTATCAAAGTTTTTTAAATCCTCTTCCGTAAGATGAAATAAATCTTTAATAATAAAATTTTCTGTTGTACTTTTGTTTTTATCACGAATTACTGCTGTCACTTCGTGTCCTCTATTTACAGCTTCTTTAACAATAAAGCTTCCTACTTTTCCATTAGCACCTATAATTGCTACTTTCATATAATTTTTATCCTCCATATTTATTTGTATGGGTAAATTATATATTATATAGTTTCAAATGTAAAGTAAGCACTTTTTAGTGCTATACTTACTAAAAAGGAACTATTGAGTAACTACAATATGTAGAAAGAAAAAAATATTTACAAATTTTAAAAATATAGTATAATAAAGTAGAAGAGTATAAAAAATAATAAGTAGGAGAGGGAAGACTGATATGAAAATAAATAAAAATGAATTACCTGATTGTTCTGTTGAAATAACATTGACATTAATTTCAAACAAATGGAAAATATTGATAATAAGAGATTTGTTTACAGGAACAAAAAGATTCGGAGAATTAAAAAAATCAATAAGTAATATTTCACAGAAAGTTTTAACATCCAATTTAAGAGAAATGGAAAAAAACGGTTTACTGACAAGAAAGGTATTTCCTGAAGTGCCTCCCAGAGTGGAATATACACTGACGGAAATAGGAAGAAGTTTGAGTACTATACTTGATGAAATGGATAAATGGGGAACAGGATACAGGGAAAAAATAAAATAGAAAAATTTTGTAAAAGAAATAAAATGAAGAAATGTATCGGAAGTTACACTTTTCATTTGAAAAATATGCTATAATTCGATTAAATGAAAATTTTTATAATCAAAT
>JAUNKI010000048.1 GCA_030532815.1 Leptotrichiaceae bacterium | reverse complement strand
AACTATAATATATAGGTAAGTATAAATGTGAATTTTACTTTTTATTCGGAGAATCCCAAGCGGATCTGTTACGCAGTAATGCGTATCAGGTTCGCTTTTTCTTTATTTTCAGCATTTGAAAAATAAAACAAATATATACTGTCATTTCATTAAAAGAGAAACAGCGTAAGTTTTATAAGGTAAATTTAAATAATTGTACAGTTATGAAAATAATAACGGCTTTTAATTAAATTACGAAATCAATATAAATAATACTGAAAATAATATAAAGAATAACGGATATTCAACAAATACGGAATGTAAAAAATATTTGAAAAATTACCGAATTGTATTTAGAACGGTAAAATTACCTAATTTATTAGTAAAATTTAAAAATTAATAAAAATATATGAGAAGGATTATCGGCGGAAGTCATAAAACTTCATCAGGAAAGGAGAAGTAATGAAACAGAATATAATAAAAATACCTTGACGGGACATAAAAAGGCAATTTTTGTAGCAGAAAAGTGCCATTGACTATTCGACTATGCTTTAACAGTATAATTAGGAAAAATAATCTGATAATAAAAAACGTCAGATATTTACATTTTTCAGTTAGGAGGATTTATGAAAATAGAAATTAAGGAACCGTTGATTCTGACCTTATTTCAAACAGGAGAAACGATAAAGTATGACGAAGCGGGAATAATTGAAATAGAAAATCCGGATTTGAGAATGGAAAGAATAATTGCTCAAAGTAACGGAAAGATTAAAACAATTAAGGGAAAGAAAGGAAAAAATAAAAATTTTGTTTAAATGTAAATCAGTAATTAAGGTAAGAAATAACAGAAAGTATTAAAAAAATTTGAAAAACCGGAAACGGGATTTTTCAGAATATAAAGTATTTACAACCTTAAGTTCCGCTATACAGTACTGATAGAAAGGTGAATATGGAAAAAGAAAACACAATTTTGTATTCAAAGGAAAAAGAATATAAGTTTTTTAAATTAACTGCCGTAAAAAATATTTCAGGAATAATTTCTAAAAATTTTAAAGAGTATAAAGTGAAAGCTCGTATAAGCAATCAGCTGGACGGTTCATCGGAAACAAAGGCGGAAAACACACAGACAGTGAAAAAATTTAAAGGAAAGATAAAAATTCCTGTAACAGGGTCTGATATCAATAATGATGAGGAAACAATAACAATCAATAATAGGGATCTTCTTGAAATAGACGGGAAAAAATATGAAATTACCGATTGTTACGAAATAAATGAAGAAACAGGGCATTACTGTGTATTTTACCTGATCGGATACTTTCAAAATATCGGATTTGACAAGTATAAGACGGAACTGAATAATCTGTTTTATGCCTTGTTTAATAGACTGGACATTGAAGCGGTTGTCTATTCGGGATTTTTTCAAAATGAATATTTTAGAAACTGCGACAGGTCATTTTTAACTTATGAAATTACTCAAATAGGAAAAATGAATGATTTTACAAGTTTTGTTGATATTTTGGAAGATGAAGGAAATTACGAAAATGAAGTAAAAATAAAAAAGAGTTACAGGGCGGTAATTAAATATTACGGAAAGTTTTCGGATACTGATTTGGATCTTGTTTTAAGCAAAAATGTAATATTTGAACACATACTGAAAGATACTTCATTCCGCTTTGAACATATAAAAGATTTTGAAATACAGAATTTAAACCTATTATCTGAAAATGAAGTTGTAATGAACGATAAAATTTTAAATGAAAAGGTGTATAGCCTCGAATTTACCGCAGATACAATATACAACTTCAGAAATGATTATATCGAAAGAATAAATTTAACGGGAAAATTAAAAAATAAGGAGGACTAAAAATGTCAAGAAATGCAATAGTAAGTATTCAAGCAATAAATGCAGCTTTATCTTTAACAATAAGGGATTTTTCAAGTGTCCTGTTTGTTGTGAAAGGCAAGACAATCAATGAAAACAATTTACCGAAAGCAATCACGGGAGTAGCCGAATTTAAAGAGCTGGGTTACGATGATGATGCAAAGGAAACAGCATTAATAAAGGATTATTTCGGTGCAAATCCGAAACCTGATTACATATGGGTTTACGGAGAAGATACTCCGTCAGTTACTTATACGAAAATACTGGAAGGACTGGATGTAAGATTTCGTGGAAAATGGTTTTATACGCTGGCAACTATAAATGAAGAAGGGGAAGTTAAGGAAATTGTGGATTTTCTTAAAGGAACGACTGTAAACTATGTGACATTATTACAGGGAGCTCAGAACTTTACAACAGAGGTAAATTTGAAAATAGCAAAAGAAAATCCTATCGCTTCAGCATTTTATATTGCTACAGATAAGAAAGAAGGTCAGGTAAGTAATTTAACGGCAACAGTAAAAGATTTCTTTCCGGGATCGGTTCCTTTTGCAGCAATAAAATTAAACGGTCTGACAGGTTCAACATTCAGCGAAAGTGAAAAACTTAAACTCGTAGGGACTCAAAGAATATCAGATACAGGAGTAAATCTTGTAACAGAAGAAGATCAGATGGTTATTCCTTATTACGGAAAAGCAACTGACGGAACTACATGGTTTGATTATTCGGTTGCATCAATAGCTATTGATGAATATATGAGAGTATATATGACAAAATATATAGTTGAGAAAAATACTCTGGGAGAAAAACTGCCTGCAAATGATTTCGGTAAATCTCTATTGGTGTCCAAAGGAATTGAAATACTTAAGGAATTTGCAGACAGAGGAATAATTTACAATAAGGAAGATTTACTTATGAACGGGGAAAAAGCCTTTGAAGTAAAAGTCGTATCCCTTAACAGCAGAGAAGCTGAAATAGAATATAAATGCTGGTTCCAAGGGGCAATTGTTAAATCAAAGGTAGCTGTAAAATTAAATTCGGAAAAAGGAAATTAGGAGGGAATATAAATGGCTTATTTAAGAAAAGGATATGTAAAAATTACTGCTAACGGCAGAGAACTTATAATAGATGAACTTGATGAAGATGCAATAAGCATTGAAGCACTGGGAGACAAGACTACCCGTAGAAGTACGACGAGAGGTAAGGGTATATACTCAATTATGGGAGATGTTCCATATAAACTGACATTTGCCATACCGCCTACTTCCAAAGCTATGAAAAGGGTTTTATCGTACTTGGAATTTTTAAAAAGCAATGACTACCCTGCTTTAAGTTTTGAAACACATGAAAAAATTGACGGTGAAGAAGTTATTACTTATTATGAAGATGGAAATGTCATGACGGAACTGTCTGCAGAAGGAATGCTGGCAGCAGATGCACCTAAAAATACATTTTCAATAGCAGGGACAAGAACAGAAAAGAAAATATAAATAGAATATAAAGGAGATGAAACATGGATAAAAAAAATAACGGAAATGAATTTGTACAGTTGGAGCCGGGAAAAGAGCCTGTTGCCAAATCTTTTAAAGGAGAAAGAAAGTTTTTCGGATTACCTAACAAAGCTTATACACTTTATCTGGAAGGATTAGGAAATGACGGAGAAAAAAGTATTGTGTCAATTCAGCTGATTACCCCTCTCGCAAGAAAGCTGACAGGGTTTATATCCAAAGTTTCGGGACTGTTAAATGGAGATACTCTTACAATAGGAGACGGACAGGAAATAAATGATCTTATAGATATAACTCAGGAATTATTTCAGATTTCAAGTACTGAAATAGATAAACTGACATTTGACGGTCTGTTCCATTTAATAGGATTTGCCGCTGAAATTTCAGTGTCTCCCAGTTTTTCTAAAAAGTGATGGGTACATTAATTACAATAAACATTTTTCAGAAATGGATTATAGAAGTTATGCATCACATGTAATAGGGTTTGAGTTCGGCTTAAACCCTTACGAAATTGAAGATACTTGGAGTGAATTTCAGATTGCTCAGACAACGGCATTTTTAAGAGAGCATTTGAAGAATAGGTTAAGGTAGGAGTTTTATATGGCGGAAAATCAGAATATAAAGGCAGAAATTGGTTTCGAAGCTGATTTTAAAGGATTGGAGAGTCTGCTCAGTACGATAAAAAGGACAATAGAAAAAAGATTGAAAACCAATATCAAAGTTAATGTTGAGCTTAATCCTAAAGGGTACAAAAACATTCATAAGTTAAAAAAAGAAATATCCAAAAAAGTAAAAGTTCCTGTTCAATTTGAACAAAAGGGAAAAATTCCGAAAATTGTGCCGGATAATTTTATTCAGAAAGCATTCGGAGGAAAGATTAAAAAAAGAACAAAGAAAACATCAGAAGCATCTTCTGATTCTGAACAGGAAGATTCAGGAAATGAAAATCAGGGAAAATTTGAAAAGGCAGGAAAATTTGCAAAGAAAATATCGAAAGCCATACCGACTGGTTTTGCCAAAGAAATACTCAGTGTAGGAGGGAAATTTCAGGAACTAAAAACAATGCTGAGTAATTCTCTCGGAGAAGATGCGGAAGCTTCAGGTTTGATGAACATTATAAGGGAAACTGCAAGAGAAGCCAACCTCGGAATGGATGAAACAGGATTGGCATTCAATGAACTTATAAATAACGGATTAAAGCCGACTAAAGAGGAAATGCTTCAATTTAACAATATGGCAAAAGCTCAGAAAAAGGATTTGGGACAATGGATAGGAGCAGTCACGGATGCAGTTAAAGGAGAAAATGAAGGGCTGAAACAATTCGGAGTA
The DNA here is from genome assembly GCA_030532815.1 of Leptotrichiaceae bacterium. Classification (GTDB taxonomy): domain Bacteria; phylum Fusobacteriota; class Fusobacteriia; order Fusobacteriales; family Leptotrichiaceae; genus Pseudoleptotrichia. Next base: position 7,485 of record JAUNKI010000048.1, on the reverse strand, counting down.
ACTGCCAAAGATGCAGGAGACTCATGGATATACACATTTAACGGAGTATCGACCAAAGTAAAGAAAAATGAGCAGGATATATATAATTATATGGCGAGCTTAGGACGCCTGCCCGGAGTAATAGAAGAAGCCGAAAAATCATCCGGAGATTTTAACAGTATAGTGAAAAGTATTTCCGATACAATAACAAATATAAAAATAACTTTTTTTGAAAAAATAGAAAAGTATTTATCTCCTGTTTTAAATGTTGTGCAGAATCTTCTGGAAGCTTTTCAGAAATGGGCGGAAGAAAATTCCGAACTGACGGGTATTATAGGAATGGTTATTGCTGTTTTGGGAGGACTTTCAACGGCGGCATCAGTAGTTGCTCCGATATTAACGGCAATAAGTGTTCCGGTGCTTGTGTTAATAGCAAAGATAGCAATATTAACTGCCATAATAATAGATTTATGGAACGGGCTTACAACAGGAAACAGTTACATATTTTCAATAATTGACGGATTTCTGGAATGGATTGGAGTAAGTGTATCGGTGCAGGATATTCTGGATGGAATAACGGAAGATTTCAATGGATTAATGATCTTTGTTTCCGAAGAAGTTGTTCCGATACTTTTAGAAGTATGGAATTTTCTGTGTGAAGGAATAATGCTTTCCATAGGAATGACACAGGAATTTATTTCAGTAGTTGTAGATATTATTGTAGCATTATTTACCGGAAATATTCCGAGAGCGGCAGAAGGATTTGAACAGCTGAAAAATATAGTTTTAAATATTTTTGATACTATAATGTCCGCTTCGGCAAGGGCAGTTGCATATATACTCAATCTGTTTGCAGACGGAATAGATAAAATAGGAGATATGTTTTCGAAGCTACCTTTCGGAATGGGGGATTTAGTAGGAGGTATTGCAAAAGAAGAAGCAAAGCGGGTAAGAGAAAAAAGTAAAAATACTAAAGGTTATGCCGATAACTTAGATAATAATAAGGAAAAGAGAAAAGAGGAAATAAGACAGTATTCTGAAGCAGGAAATACAGGAAAGGACAGAAAAGAATTTCCGAATAATAAAAATGAAAAAGATAAAAAGACGGATCCTTATAAAAATATGAAAAAAAATATCGGCGGTAATTCGGTAAGTAACAGAAGTGCTCCTCCTAAAAAAGATACAGGAAGTAAACAAAGAGAAAAAGATGCTAAAGCTAAGGAAGAAAATAAAATAATAGTATCGGCGATAGAAAATTTACAGGATGTTCTCAAAAAAACCGGATACGATATAACTTCTGAAATAAAAAGAGCAAACCTGTTTGAAGCAAAAAGAGCTGCAATCCTGGAAAGTCAGAAGAAAACGGGAATTATGGAAATGTTCAGAGATATAAAAGACAGATATATCCAGAATAAAACTACGAACAATTTGGAAATAATACTTAACGGGAATAAAATTTCCGTTAACGGAATAAATGAAAATACACGGATAAGAGATTTATATAAAATACAGAATGCTAAGAAAGGCGGTTAATATGTTTTTTAAATATGACGGATTTTTCGGAGTTTTACCGTTTAAATCCATATCAAACAATATAAATTTACAGAAAGAAATAACTTCAAGAAAAACTTATTTAGGATATGAAGACAATGATCACCGTTATTTTAAAGCAAAGGAAATAAATCTTACAATAGTTCTGGAGGGCAGACTTAAAAAACTTCATCTTACTGCTTTGGAAAGTATGTGGAAAAATAACGACAAACAGGTACTTATACTTCTTAAACATAATCAGATTTTCAGAAATATGGTAATAAAGAATATTTCAAATACACAGGAATATGATACCGAAAAAGACAATATCATTGAGCTGAATGTATCCTTTCAGGAAATGAGATACGGACTTCCCGAAGGAAATATTTATGAAGATATAAAAAACGTAACAAGTTCGGACGGAATGTTTACACAGGTTGTAGGTAAAGTGAAAGAAAAACTGAATATGATAGTTAATTTATACAGCAGAGCTATAAAGTAGAGGTGTTAAAATGAAAATACAGTATAAGGAAAATGAAATAAAGAATATGATATTGAACAGTGATTTTGTCGAAATACCTTTTGATACGGAAAATATAAAGAAAAAAACAGTAAAAATAGAGGCTATTGTATTTGAAAGAAAAATAAAGTTTGAACTGATGTATATAAACAAAAAATATGATTATATGTTTGATGATATTGAAAATGTAGTGTTTCAGGTGTTTAATGCGGATAATGAACTATTATGTACGGGAAAGTTGCAGTTGAGGCAGGATCTGCTGTTTACGGTAAAACAGATTACAAATGATTATGATGATCTCATTATGCTGCTGATTCCTAAAAATAAGGCGGCGATAAAAGATAAGTGCTTTAAACTTGGAAATATAAATGATTACGGTTTCTTTTTATTCAGAGAGGTAAAGGAAAATGGATAAATTCAGATATATTGAAATAAAAATGATACTTGATAACAATGAGCTTATTTATGATAATGATAATTTTAACATTGATTTTACTTTAGAAACCGACAGAGACAGTCAGTCAAATGTATTGGAACTTAATTTATACAATGTAAAGGAAAGAGAAAATGGAATAAATTCGCTGGAATATGAATTTATGAGGTTAAATCCACGTATTGAGTTATATGCGGGATATAGGGAGAAAAAAGAAGTTAAAGTGAAGGATCTTGTATTCAGCGGTCAGCTGGCGGCAATAAAAAGTGATTATGACGAACTTGATATAAAATATTCTCTTGTATGTTTTCAGGAGCGGGATATTCTCGTAATGCAGACTTTGAATGTAAGTTATCCTAAAGGAAATAAGCCGAGTTTTATAATCAGGGAGTTAGTGGAAAAATTCGGAAGTAATGAAAAAATAAGATTAGGGATAGGGAAAATAGAACCGTTTAAGGATCTTCCCTATCAGTCAAATTTTTCCAAATCAAATACAAGTTTGCAGAAAATATTTGAAGATCTTGCAAAAGATACAATGAGTATATTTTATATAGAAAACGGATTACTTTATTTTTTACCGAAACATTCTTTTATAAAAGAGAAAATAGAACTGAAGCAGTCGGATTTACTTGATTTGACAGTGGACGACAACGGTTACGGCGTTAAATTAGGTTTCAGAAACTTTAAGATAAATACTCAGGTGTATATTGAAGGTTTGGAAAAAGACTTTGTAATAGATAAAATAAAACACAGTTGTGACGGTGAAGGCGGAGATTTTACCACAGAACTGAAAATACTTGATATGGATATATTCGGGCAGAAAATGTTAAAGGAACTGGAAGCAATCAAGGAAAAATCAGAAGAGAAAGTAAAAAAGACGGAAGAAAAAGAAAATAGTAAAAAGGAGAAGAAATAATGGCATTTTCAGAAATAGAAAAGCACAGCAGAACACTTGTAAATGAAGAATTGAATGATATTCATACATTATGGATAGGGAAATTATATGATGTGGACAATGCTAAAAGGAAAGCGAGTGTAAAGTTTTTGCAGAAAGCGATAAGAACATTGAAAAATGATTTTTTTCAGACTTCTCCCGAAGATATAACTGATGTCCCTTTACTGCCTGTGTTTTCAAGTCCGAATTTTGAAATATATGTTCCGTACAATAACGGAGATAAAGTATTGATAGGCATTCTCGAAAGACCTTACACAGAAGCATTTTACAATGATGAAGTACAGGAGCAGCAGTTGTTCGGAAGGATGGATATGGGATATTCGGTAGTTTTAAAGGCTGTACCGAAAAACATGTTATCGGAAGAACAGTCTGAACACGAAAATGTAGTTATAAGAAATAACAAAACAAAAGTAGTTATAAAAAACGGGAGTGTAAATATTACAGGAAATACTACTGTAAACGGTGAGCTGACAGTAAACGGAAATGTGACGGTGAACGGGAAGCTGAAAGTAAAATCAATAGAAACAGATGACATTAAAGCAAAGAACGGAATTTCAAAAGGCGGAGTAGATTATATACATCCGTAAAAATTTTAGAAGGACAATGACAGCTGAATATAATAACTGTGATAGAAATATAAAAAATTACTTGACTTTTTTAAAATTTGATAATACAATGGTATTACCAAACAAAAGGAGTGATATTATGGCAGTAATTACTCTAAAAATATCAGAACAGGAAAAAAAATTTCTACAAAGTATGGCAAAGTTTGAAGGGAAGACATTATCTGAACTGATTAGGGAAAAAACACTGAACACTTTGGAAGAAGAATACGATGCTAAAGTATCAGATATGAGGCTTGAAGAATATGAAGAATATTTAGCTTCCGGAGGAAAAGTCTTGAAATGGGATAATTTATAATGTATGAATTAATTCCTACACCGCATTTTGTTAAGCAATTTAAAAAGTTAGATAAGTTTACCCAAAAGCAGATAAAATCTTATCTTGAAAATATAGTGGATAATCCCAGAGCAAAAGGAAAAATGCTGACAGCAAATAGAAGTGGTCAATGGCGGTATAGGATAGGTAATTATAGGGTTATAGTCAATATTCAAGATGAAGAATTAATTGTTCTTACTCTTGAAGTAAGTCGTAGAAAGGAAATTTATAAATAATAATTTTTAATCACAGTTATTAATTTAGCTGTGATTTTTTATTAGTCGACGGAGGCATAAAATGTTTAAAATGGAAAACGGAGATTTGAAGATAGTAAATAATGATTTTCAAATTATTTCGGAAAAGGAAAAAGTACTGCAGGAAATAGAAGAAAGAATAAAACTTATAAAAGGTACTTATGATTTAAGGGAAGAACTGGGAATTCCGTGGCTGGAATATAACGGAAAACTCAGCAGTACCGAAAGGGATAATATAATAATTGCCTTTATGTATGAAAAAGTATCCGAATATGAAGGAATAGATGTAAGCAGTATTTCTATTCGGAAAATAAAAAAGGAAAACAGAGAGGCGAGTTTCAATATAGAATTTGTCTATTTGGGAGAAAAGGTGAATCGAGAAATAGAAGGAGGTGCATTTAATGGGATTTAAAACAGATAAAAACGGGCTTATATTTCCTGTATTTACAGATTTTAAGGAAGAAATGGAAAAGGAAGGAAAAATACAGTTCGGAGATGATTTCACTATAAATCCTGAAACTTCTTTAGGGCAGTTTCTGGAAGTTATTTCATATATGCTTGAAAATACGAGTAAACAGCTTCAGAATGTATATTTTTTATTCTGGCTGTTTAATAAAAACGGTACTTTACTATCAGAATATGCGAGTAATTACGGTATAGAAAGAATACAGGGGAAATATGCCTACGGAAACCTTAATATTGAAGGAACTCCCGGACATATAGTTACAAAGGGATTTCAGGTTCGTTCCAAAAAAGGTCTATTATATAAAACAGTTTCAAATGTTCTTATTAATTCGGCAGGAAGAGCAATTGTGCAGATAAAAGCTTTGGAATTCGGTGAAGAATATAATGCTGAACCTAATATGATTTTAGAAAAGGCGACTGGAGATGAAAATGTAACACGGATATATAATTCCGAAGCTGTTACGGGAGGAACTTTTTTAGAAAGCGATGAGGATTTGAGAGAGAGAATACTGAATTTGTCCAACTCAAAAGGCGGTTCGGATATAAATGGAATAAAAGCCGCATTATTAAGGCTTTCTCAAGTGGAAGACTGTGACATAAAAGAAAACTGTACGGATATAAGAGATGAAACTTTAAAATTGGATCCGGGACATATAAGAATAATAGTTAAGGGATTAATTGACGAAGAAGTTGCTTATGCAGTTTTAAATACCCTTTCTCCGGGAATTGTGACTGACGGAAATGTGGAAATGAGAGTAGTGACGGATTCCAACCAGAACAGAATAATAAAGTTTAAGCAGGCAGTAAAAGTGGAATATGCCGTAAGAGTAAGAAATATAAGGAATATATCCGAACAGAACAAAGTAACAAGGGAGGAAATAATAAGCAATATATTTAAGGAAGTAGAAAATTTTAAACTCGGACAATATGTGAATTATGAGAAAATTCAGGCTGCAGTATATAAAATATCAAATCAGATGGAAGCAGACGTGGAAATAAAAAAAATGGACGGAAACTGGGGAAAATCGGATTTGAATATAGAACATGACGAATACAGCTTTTTGAATATCCATAATATAGAGGTGGTATTGTAAATGGAAGCGGATAATTTTTTAAGTTTATGCGGAAATATTATTGACAGAAAAGGAGTTAATAACAAAAAAATATTTAACATAATTTCCAAAGGCTTTGAACTGTATAACAGATATTATGAAAAAGCTCTATTTTCAGATGTTATAGATAGACTGATTGAAAATGAACTCGATTTGTTCGGTTCTCAGTTTGGAATTTATAGAGCCGACAGAACAGATGAAGAATACAGAAAATATTTAAAATTATCATTTTTATTGAGACTGGGAAGATCGGACCTTAATTTTATAGTAAATGCCATTTCTGTTTTTTTTAACATTGAAAAGCAGAAAATCAAAATATTTGACAATAATTCGGATAAAGATATTAAAGTGAGACATATTAAATTAAGAATACTACAGAAAGTAGATATGCAGGAAATAATTTCCTTTTTAATAAAAATAAAAGCAGCAGGAATAATAGTCGACTGTTGGGAAATGCTGGACGGAAACTTTTTAGTAGACTGTAAGGGAACCAGAAAGAAATACATAATTAAAAGTGATGTCAATTATGAATATGACAGACATGAATATAATCTCGATGAAATGTCGGAACTTAATGATTAAAGGAGGTTAGGAAGATGCCGATTATAAAGAAATTTAAACAGGGAGTGTATGAACATTCAAATCTGTTTAAAATAAAAAATCCGACTGTTACGGTCGGAGATGATGAAGTAAAGGAGATAACACCTTTCAGAGGGGTAATACAGACACAGGGAGACATTATAAGTTCGGAAGATTTTAATGAAATGCAGAAAAATCAGATTTATTTTGTAGAAACAAGTTATTCTGAAGATTATGGCAGCGGAGTGGATGCTTACATAATAAATAATCTTCAAAGTGAGCAGGAAATATTTTACGGATTAAAGTTAAAATTTATAATTCCTAAAACAAATCTTTTTGATAATCCTATAATAGTTTTCAAAAATAATACTTATCCGTTAAAACTTAATATTAACGAAAATATTAAAGCACAGACTTTAAAAAAGGATAATATTATTAATATTATTTATATGGAACAGTACTTTTTAGTGGAACTGGTTACGGAAGCAAGTGAAACGACTTCGGGAATAGGGAAAATTTATTCGGAAGCAGAGGCAGATACCGATATTGACAGGATAGCGGATATTGTGAAAAGCGGAACAGGAGATGATAGACAGGTTTTAGGAGACGGTCCAGACGGAGCTGTATATGATGAGAGTGCGTGGGATAAGCTTATGAAAATTTTAAATCATACAAAAATTCTTACGATTAAAAATGTTGTAAAACTAATAAGAAAAATA
>JAUNKI010000047.1 GCA_030532815.1 Leptotrichiaceae bacterium | reverse complement strand
GGAAAAAAATCGGAAAAATATAAAAGTAAATTTATATGACAAAGAGTTTATAAACAATTTCTTAGTAAAAAATATAAATTCGGTAAATAGAAAGTTATATTTGAACCATTTTGAAAACAGATATATAAATATATATTTACTGAAAAAGAAAATATATGAATTAAAAAAAATATCAGGAAAGTACGGATTCGGAATTTCAGGAATTAAAGCGGATTTTATTTCAGTATATAATTTTTATAAAGACGAAAATTTGGAAATACTCCATATCGGAGAAGAGGAAAGTTTTAGATTTATAACGGAAAATTCCAAAATAACTGAAATTGAAAAGCTGGATTTGAAAAAAGAAGATGTTTCGGATATTAATAATTTTGATTTCGGAAATATGAAAGTCATAATGACTGATATAGAAGATATAGAGCATATATTTAAAGGAACGGAACTTTATGAAGATCCGGATTTTAAAAATGAAAGACCGGTTATCAGCGGAGAAAGCATAAAAAATATAAATAGGAAAGACATTTTTATTATTTTATTTTTAATATTAAGTTATTTTTTCCTTGATAAAATAATTCCTTTGGAAAAAGAAACAGAAAAAAATGAAGAAATAAAAACGGAAACAAAAAAATTGGAGAAAGAATATTTAAACGGAAAAAATGAGAAATTGCCTGATTATACTGAAGAATTGGCTAAATTAAATGAAATAGATGTTTCAATTAAAAGAAAAGAATATTTTTCAATGATAAAATTTTTAGTTGACAACAGTGAGTACGGAACAGATTATACAAAGATAAATTATGAAAATGGAAAATGGCTTATACAGGGGGAAGTCGGCGATTTTAATATTTTTGAAAAATTTGAAAAAAATATATTGAAAAAATATGGGAAATCCGAATTGGGATATATAAAAGACAGTGATACCGCTACGGTTTTTGAATATATTATTTTCGAGTAGAAATTTAGAATAAATCAAATTTTACATTATATGCAAAATGAAATATACGAAAATTATTTGATAGGATTTATTTTGTGAAACGGAAAAAGAGGAAAGTTATAAATTGTATATATTTTTATTGAATTATTATTTATAAAATTATTGAAAATAAGGATTTATGGTGTTGGGAAAATACAGTTCGGAAATTATTTTTGATTTGCGGAAAATTTCAAATAAAGCTGAAAAACAGCTTTTAAAATTAACTATAAGTGTATATGGAAAATGAGGTAAAAATGATAAAGGTAAATTTAAAAAATATAGTTATAAGTTTAATTGGAGTTTTAATGATTTTAAATTTAAATAGCAGATACGGTAAATATAGAAATACTTTACATATTAGGAGCGAACTTATTGAAAATAGGGAGCAGCTTAAAAGTAAAATAAATGATTTAATTTCAGAGAAGGAAAAACTGAAAGAAAAAATACGATCTGATTATGCACAAATACAGGTACTTACAGAAAAATTGTCAATATTGTCGCTGAAAAATGAGGCGGATTTTAAAAAAATAATATACGTATTTACTAAGGAAAGCGGACTTAAAATGAAAGAAATATCAAAGTCTGAAAAATTATGGGAAAGAAACGGATATAAGCTGAAATATATACATTTTGTACTGGACGGAGGATTAAGCGATTTCGGGAAGTTTTTATATTATATAAATAAAAGCAGGATTTTCATAGATACTTCAAAAATGTATATTGATCTTACGGAAAGTGCATTTAAAATTTCTTTGGGTTTTATAGAAAGGAAAGAGAATGATATGATTACAGAAAACTGAAAAAATGGGAATATGTATGAAATGTAAAATAAGGGGGATGTATGAAACATACAGTTAAAAAGAAAATGATAAAAATCGTATTTTCGGTTTTCTATTTTGTAGCAGGACTCAATCTTTTTTCGTCAAAAATAAATGATTATGTAAATAAACAGGACATTAAAAAAGGAAATAAAATATTTATTTACAAAAAAAATACTGAAGATAGGAAAAATACAGATTTGCCTAAAGACAGGCAGGAAAATACGGTTAAAAATGAAAAATCTATTGATAAAATCAGTGAAGAAAGTATAAAAAATGCAGAAAATAAAAAAACAGATGAAAAAAAGGAAAAAACTGAAGAAATAGAAATGGAATATAGAAACGCAAAGGAAATTTCCGAGAGACTGAACGGATTTAAAAATCTCAAACTTGTCGGCATAGACAATAAAATTATAATAAGCGGAGAAGACAGGGAAATAAATCAGATAAAGAAAATAATAAAATCCCTTGACAGACCTAAAGATCAGATAATTATAAAGGGAACAATAATAGATACAAGTTCCAATCTGTTTGAAAAATTGGGGGTGGACTGGTCGATTAATTCAGAAAATTCTCTTCCTGCAAAGTCAAATCTGATTGCAAAATTTTTAAATGGCGAAGTGTCCATAAGGTCAATATTTGCAAGTGGCGGAAAATTTCTGGGTATTGATTTTAATCTGCTGAAGGAAAACGGAGATATAAAGATAGAAGCCATGCCCACGCTTTTAATAATGGAGGATGAGCAGGGAGAATTGAAAGTCACGGAAGAAGTACTTATAGGAGAAAAAAAGACTACAAAAAATAATGTGGAGCATACAGAGCCTATATTTTCCGAAGCGGGAATAGTTTTCAGGATTTTACCTGAAATAAGAAAAATAAACGGAATAAAGAAAATATTGCTGAAAGTGGACACGGAAATAAGTAATTTTAAACTTACGTCAAGTTATAACACATCTGAAGGAGCAAAACAGAAAAATCAGACTAAAACCGTAATAACTCTTAATAATGGAGGTTCAACCTTTATAGGAGGATTGAAACAGAATGTCGGAAAGGAAACAGTAAGAAAAATTCCTTTTCTGTCAAGTATACCCATAATCGGTCCGCTGTTTAAATATAAGAGAACAAACAGGGAGATGAGAGACATATATATAGAAATAGAGGCAATAATACAAGAAACGGATTACTAAATAAAAACTGCAAAAATTTTTTAAAATAAATTTTAACGAAATGTTAATGAAATAGACGGATTTATGTAGTATAATAGTAGAAAAATAAATATATATAATAATTTGAAAAGAGGGAAAATTATGATTTCTGCTAAAAGACTGGAAGAAATACTGGATAATTTCAACAAAGTGAAAATTGCAGTTGTAGGGGATATGATGCTTGACGAGTATCTCATAGGAAAGGTAAACAGAATTTCTCCTGAAGCTCCTGTTCCCGTGGTAAATATAGAAGAAGAAAGATTTGTTTTAGGAGGGGCATCAAATGTTGCCAATAATTTAAGAAGTCTTGATTCTGAAGTGGCGGTTTACGGTGTTGTAGGACAGGATGAAAACGGAGAAAAATTTATAAATGAGCTGAATCTGAAAAAAATAGATTCTTCAACCATTGTAAAAGATGAAACAAGACCGACAATAATAAAAAGCAGAGTGCTTTCACAGGGTCAGCAGCTGTTAAGACTTGATAGGGAAAAAGATACTGAAATTTCCGAAGAAACACAGAATAGGATTATAAAAAATCTGAAAGAAAACATTGACGGTATTGATGCAATTCTTCTGTCCGATTATAATAAAGGAGTTCTTACAAAATATGTTTCAGAGAAAATAATAAATATAGCAAATGAAAACAGTAAGAAAATTGTTGTTGATCCGAAACCTCAGAATTTCAGAAATTATAAGGGAGCAACATCTATGACGCCTAACAGAAAGGAACTGCTCGATTATTTCGGAATGAAGAAATTTAACAGTGAAGATGAAATTACACAGAAAATGAAGGAACTTAAACAGGAACTGGAATTGGATAACGTAATACTTACAAGAAGTGAAGAAGGGATTTCCCTTTTTGAAAATGAACATAAAAGAATTCCTACTGTTGCAAGGGAAGTTTATGACGTGACGGGAGCAGGGGATACTTTTATTTCAACATTTTTATTGGCAGTAAGTGCCGGAGCCGATTTATACGAAGCAGGAGTAATTGCAAATATGGCTTCGGGAATTGTAGTCGGAAAAGTAGGAACAGCAACTGCTACAAGGAAAGAGATACTTGAGTTTTATCATGATGAAATGAAAAAATAGGTAGATAAAATAAAAAATTTTAATGGGGAAGTGATAAAAATGGCTGTAATCGGAGCAGTTGAAGCAGGGGGAACAAAATTTATATGCGGTTTGGGAAATGAAAAAGGGGATATTATAGAAAAAATAAATTTTCCTACTACTACTCCTGAAGAAACAATGAAAAAAGTAATCGAGTATTTCAAAGACAAAAAATTTGATGTTATGGGTATCGGCAGTTTCGGACCTATAGATCCTGTGAAAAATTCGGAAACTTACGGATATATAACAAAAACTCCGAAACCTTACTGGAGTGATTATAACATAGTAGGTGAATTAAAAAGACATTTTAATGTCCCGATGGAATTTGACACTGATGTTAACGGTGCGGCTCTTGCAGAAGCATGGTGGGGAGCAGGACAGGGACTGAAAAATGTAATGTACATTACTGTAGGAACCGGAATAGGAGCCGGAGCGGTAGTAAACGGAGTAATGCTTCAGGGATTGACTCATCCTGAAATGGGGCATATATTTTTGAAAAGACATTCTGAGGATGATTTTGAAGGAAGATGTCCTTTTCATAAAGACTGTCTTGAGGGAATGGCTGCCGGACCTGCCATTGAAGACAGATGGGGTAAAAAGGGGCAGGAACTTGCAGACGATATGCGGGTATGGGAACTGGAAGCCTATTATCTGGCTCAGGCAATAGTAAATTACATATTGATTTTATCACCTCAGAGAATAATTATGGGTGGAGGAGTAATGAAACAGCAGCAGTTATTTCCCCTTATAAGAAAAAATGTACGGAAGTTTTTAAACGGTTATGTCCATAAAAAAGAAATTCTGGAAGAAACAGATAAATACATTGTATATCCCGGTCTTGGAGATGAAGCGGGATTTGTCGGAGCAATAGCTTTAGGGAAAGCAGCTTTGGACGCATTAACAGTGTAAATAAATTATACATTTTATAAATTCGGGAGGAAAAGCAGTTGGACGCGGACATACAGCAACAGATAAAGAAAACGAAAAAATATTCAATCTTTGAAGCCGTATTTTATAACGGATTTTATGTAGGAATGCAAGGTTTTGTAATGTTAAGCCTTGCAATATATTTTAACTTTAATCCGTTTTTCATATCAATAGTATCAGTACTTCCTACCGCAGGATACTTTTTGCAGATTTTTACAAAGTCTGTAAACAGATTTCTCGGAAACAGGAAAAAAACTTTAATGATGTCGGTTACAATATCAAGAATGGTAGTATGCGTACTACCTTTTGCAGTATTATTTGATATAAGGAAGCCGGAAATATATTTTTTAATTATGTTTATTTATGCACTGTTTTCTCCTTTTGTAAATAATGTGTGGACGGCAACTATGGTTGAGATTATCGAAAAAAAAGACAGAGGGAGATATTTCGGATTGAGAAACCTCTTTTCTTCTTTATCTACGGTAGTGTATATACTGCTTTACGGGTATCTCCTGTCAATGAATAATAAAAAAGTTGCCATGCTTTTACTGACTTCCTGCATGTCAATATCGGCAATAGGCTCTGCAGTCTTTATGTGTCTTCATTATGTACCTATTTTAGGGAAAAAGATAGAAAAGGTAAGTATAAGATCCGCATTGAAAAATAAAAATTTTGTAATTTATCTTAAATTTGCTTCGGTATGGCTGTTTACGTGGGAATTTTTAAAACCGTTATTTGAATATTACAGAATAAAAATACTGGGAGTGGATATTATATTTATTTCCCAAATGGGAGTGCTGACAGCAATATTGTCAAGCGGACTGTATGTTCTCTATGGAAAACTGTCGGATAAATATGGAAATAAGACAATGCTCAGAATGGGAATTTTTTTTACCACATATTTCGTTCTCATATATTATTCAATGACAGAAGACAATAAAATATCAATGCTGTTTACAGCTGCAATAGTAGATGCCGTAGGATTTACTGCAATTACTCTCAGTTTGTTGAATTTATTAATGGAGATAGCAGAAGAACCTGCCGATGCTTATGTAGGTGCATATGCAGCTGTCTGTGGAATGACTGCAATTTCCGCAGGAATATTCGGAGGAGTGCTTGGCACATATATAAATAACGGAGTTGTTTATATTTTCGGAGAAACATTCCATACTATAAGAATAGCTTTTGTAATAGGGTTTCTGTTAAGGCTTTATTGTCTGCTTCAGTTAACCAGAGTAGATTCATTTGAAAAGACATTTGTATATAAAGGAGGTCTGCCTATCAAAAATATACTTTCAAAAAGATTATTTTCAATAGGAGCTACCTATATAAATGCGACAAAAGCAAAAATAAACGGTCACCATAAAGAAGAAGTCGAAGATGAAAAGAGGGGAAACAGCGGGGCAGACGCTGAAATCAGTAATGAAAATCCTGAAAATACAACAGAAAACGGCAAAAATAATGAAAAAAGCAGTACAGAAGAAAATATAAAAGAAAATAATATAAAAACAGAGAGTGAAAGAGAAGAAATATAAAAAATATCCAAAAATACAAAGTATAAAAAAATAATGAAAAGGGGAGTAAACAGAATATTATTAAAGAGGGGATTAATATGGTCGGTTTTTTCGGTAGAAAGAAATACAGAGTGAAAGATCGGTATTTACTGTCTTTTACAAAAAGCATGTATTATCTGATAAAAGGTAAAGTGGAACTTTTAGATTCTCTTAATCTTGTTTCGGTAAATTATAACGGAGAATTTAAAGAAAAGATAATACAGGCAAAAAAGCTTATAGAAAAAGGGAGGCCTTTAAATAAAGCCTTTGAAAAAATAGTGTCGGACAAGGAATTTCTGGGATTGATAAAAATAGGAGAGCAGACCGGAAACCTTGAAACAGTTTTCAAAAATTTATATGAAAAATACAGATTTAGGGAAAAAATAAGAAAAGATATAAGAGGATTGAGTATATACCCTGTTACGGTTATTATTACAGCTATAATTATTGTAACAGTACTTTTGAAATTTGTAGTTCCCAAGTTTGCACTCGTATATTCGGATATGGGGCAGCAACTACCTTTTATAACAAAAATTGTAGTAAAATTCAGCGAATTTTTTAATAAGTACAGTTTGATTATGACAATTTTATTAATTTCTTTAATTTGGATAACTATACATATAAAAAATCACAATAAGAGAAAACTTGAAAAAATATTGTTGAGTATTCCGATTTCAGGAAAAATATATAAAGATATAAAAGTTCTCAATTTTACAGGAAATATGTATTTTCTTACAAGTGCCGGAATTCCGTTTCTGAAGTCACTTAAAATGTGTAGAAATTCAGACAGCAGTTTTCTGAACAGTGAAATAAGAAAAATTGTAACAAGAATAGAAAAAGGTGAAAATATAAGGAAATCTTTTTATAATTTAAGTTTTTTCAGGAGAAAGATCCAATGCTTTTTTAAATTTATATGAAATTTATTATGAAAGAGTAATGGAAAAAGTCCGAATGTTTCTTAAAATGTTTGAACCGCTGTCTATAATATTTATTGCAGTAATAGTAGGATTAATAATGTTGTCGGTAATGCTTCCAGTTTTAAAAATGGGGGAGATATTATAATGTTTCCGAACTTTTTTGTAAAAAAATTCGATCAAAAAACAGTTTTTCACGCAGTAAAATTTGAATGTTGAAGGGGAATTAAAAATAAAGAAATGGTTTTTTAAGTGGAAGTGCAGTTAAATTGTAATGGTGATAGAAATATAAACTTAAATTATAAATAAAATCCCGACATTCAAATTATTTCAACGGATATTTCACGCTTTTTTTGTAAAAAAAGCTTGGCAAAAAAACAATTCAACACAAATTTTACTGAAGCTCAAAAATGCCTGTTCGCTGTAAAAACAAAAAAGGATGTTTTTACAACGCTCACTCCCTGCATTTTTCACGCAGTAAAATTTGAATGTTGAAGGGGAACTAAAAATAAAGAAATGGTTTTAAATGAAAGTGTAGTTAAACTGTAATGGTGATAGAAATAATTTGAGTCGGAAGTTTTTTGTCAAACTTTTTTCCAAAAAAGTTTGGTATAGAGGCAATGAGCCCTCACGGAGAAAAGTTAAGTTTGAAATAAAGAAAATAGAAAGATAATAAAAAGATAAAAATAAAAGGAATGTGTTAAAAGTTATGATAGAAAATTTTTTGAAATCATCAGATTATGCTAAAAGTCTATTTAAAATAATCGACAGAAATATAGAAGAGATAGAAAAGGAAAGTCTGGAAAATAATGTACCGATAGTGACAAGAGAAGTACTTAATTTTATGATATTTACGGCACAGGGGATGAAAGCCCGTAATATACTTGAAATAGGTACTGCTACAGGATATTCGGGAATATTTCTCGGGAAAATTGCTGCTGAGAATGGAGGAAGTTTTACAACTATTGAAATTGATCCCGAAAGATACGGTAAAGCTGTGGAAAATTTTAAAAAAGCGGATGTTTTTGAAAAAAGCCGATTAATATTGGGAGATGCACTGGAAGAAATACCGAAACTTGGACAAAGTATGGAAAAAAATGATAAAAATATGATGGACTTTATATTTATTGATGCTTCAAAAGGTCAATACATGAAGTTTTTTGAAATGTGTTATGAACTGTTAAATAAAAACGGTATTATATTTATTGATAATATAATGTTCAGAGGATTGGTGACTGAAGAAGATAAAAGTATTCCGAAAAAGTATAGGACAATAGTAAAAAGACTGAAAAATTTTACGGAAAAGCTGAATAGCGGATATAACTTTGTATTGTTACCTTTCGGAGACGGAGTAGGATTGGTTAGGAAGTAATATTATGAAATTTCTTTTATATAATATAAGATACGGAACAGGGAAGTATTTAAATCAGCCTTTGAAACATATAAGAGGTTATCTCGGACAGTCACTTGATCATGTTTATCGGATAGGAGAATTTATAAAAAGTTATGATCCGGATATAGTCGGACTTGTAGAAGTTGATTTAGGCTCCTTCAGAACAGGAGAAATAAATCAGGCTGAGCTTCTCGGGAAATTAACGGAAAACTATTATGTATACCAGAGTAAATATGAGGAAAGCTCCAAATATATGAAAGTTCCTATGATAAAGAAACAGGGAAATGCCTTTTTATCCAAAATGGAAACAAAATCACAGAAATTTCATTATCTGGATGAAGGAATGAAAAAACTTGTAATAGAAATCGAAACGGGAGCTGTCATAATATTTTTAGTTCATCTGGCATTAGGAGGAAAAACGAGGCTGAAACAGATTGTTCAACTGTATAGGCTCATAGAAAACTGTAAAAAACCTTTTATTGTTGCCGGAGATTTTAATGTTTTCTGGGGGAATGAAGAAATTGAGCTGTTTTTAAAGGCGGGAGGACTGTATAATGTGAATTTGCATAGAAAACCTACATTTCCAAGTTGGGCACCTAAAAAAGAACTTGATTTTATCCTTTGTTCAAAACAGATAAAAGTGAAAAAATACGAGGTTATCAGGACTATATTGTCGGATCATCTGCCTATACTTATAGATTTTGAAATAGCAAAATAATCAGATATAAATCGAGCAATAATAAATTAAATTTTTTAAAGAATAGGAGAAAAAAAGTGAAAGCAACATTGAAAATGCTCTTAATATTTACAATCTTAATTTTTGGAACAGGAAAGCTTTATGCTGAATACATTACAGACAATTTTCAGGATGAAGAGGAAATATTAAGAATAATAGACAGCTATAATAATGATAATTTTTCAAATACTAAAGTCCGAAAGCAGACTTTAAAAAACGGAAAAAAAGAATTAAGAGGAGTTTGGGTAGCCAGTGTAATAAATATTGACTGGCCTTCCAAAAAAGGATTAAGTACGGCGGAGCAGAAAAGAGAATTTATTTCTATCCTTGAAAATGTAAAAAAATGGAATATGAATGCTGTATTTGTTCAAATAAAACCTGTAGGAGACGCCTTTTATCCCTCGAAATATTCTCCGTGGTCCGAATATCTCACAGGAACTCAAGGGATAAATCCCGGTTATGATCCGTTAAAATTTATGATTGAAGAAGCCCATAAAAGAAATATAGAATTTCATGCATGGTTTAATCCCTACAGGCTGACAATGGGAGGAGGAAGAGAAAAGCTTTCCCGTGACAATATAGGAAATAAAAGACCTGACTGGACTGTAATGTACGGAGGAAAACTGTATTTAAATCCCGGCATACCTGAAGTAAATGACTATGTTGTGGACAGTATAGTGGAAGTTGTAAAAAAATATAACATAGACGGTGTTCATATGGATGACTATTTTTATCCTTATAAAGTCAAAGGACAGGAATATCCTGACAGAGAACAGTACAGAAAATACGGAGGAAGATTTTCAAGTGTAGCCGACTGGAGAAGAAATAACATTAATAAATTAATAGAAAAGCTTTATAAGTCAATAAAAAAAGAAAATAAAAATATTTCATTCGGAATAAGTCCTTTCGGTGTATGGAGAAATGTGTCTACGGATCCTGTGAGAGGCTCAAGAACACAGGCGGGAGTACAGAATTATGATGACCTTTATGCAGATATACTGCATTGGATGGATAAAGGGTGGGTAGACTATGTTGCTCCTCAGATTTACTGGGTAAGAGGATTTAAGGCAGCTGATTACAGTATACTTGTAGAATGGTGGAGTAAATATGCAAAAAAAACCAATACGGATTTATATATAGGACAGGCAGCTTATAAAGTAAAAGACTGGTCCAATCCTGATGAACTTGTGGATCAGGTTCGACTGAACAGAAGATATTCGGAAATTAAAGGGAGTATTTTCTTTAGTTATAAATCACTTCTGCCCAATCCGAAAAATGTAACATTGAAATTGCTTAACGGACCTTATAATGATTAAAAAAAAGCAAATAATTAAAATGAAAGAGGACACTAAACTGTCCTTTTTTAATTTTTGGAGTATAACAGATTATATAAAAAATAAATAAAAAGTGCTTTTTTTATAATGTTTTAAAATTGTTGGAATTATGGAAAGTGAAAGTAGTTCAAAGAAAATCAGTAATTTAAGTATATAAAATGTTTGTACATGCATTTATTTTTTTGAAAAATACTAAAAAAAGTTATAGAAATGAAAATTTTTTATTGCTTTTTGAATTTTTTTTTGATACAATTTTTAATAAGAAAATACTAAGAAAATTGTATGTAAAAATCTAAGATAAAATGAGGAGGAAGTATGAAAAAGGTACTATTTTTAATGGTAGGAATACTTGGGATATCGTCGGTAAGTTATTCTGCACCACAGAAAAGTTTAGCTGAAAGTCTGAACGCAATAGAAGCCAAATTCAACGATTTACTTGAAAAGGAAGCACAGAAAAAAAGAGAATTTGAAGCACAGAAAGCTCAACTTGAAGCCGAAGTGGAAGATTTAAAATCAAAGGAACAGGGAAAGGAGAAAGTATTTGAGAAACTGAAAAAAGATTCTGAAGTAAGATGGTTCAGAGACAAATATAAACAGGTACTGAACAATTATGACACATATTATAAAAATATAGCAAAAATGATAAGAGAAAAAGAACAGAAAATAAGTGAACTTGAAGCAATGTTATCAGTAATGAATTAGTTTTTTGTTTCATGAGAGCTTACTGCTGCCTTCATACTCCGACTATTTTGAAGTCTCCGCTTTTGACGTCGACTCCGATAATGCGGAGAGGTCAGTTTGAGCATTAAGCAGTATCCGAGGACTTATAAGGGTTCGGAAAATCGGAGTTTTTGTCAATTTAAGGTAATGACACGGGATTAGTAAGAGTAATAGAGGTGAAAAGTTATATGATGCTATACACTTTAGAAAATTTTAAGAGGAGGAAATAAATGAAAAAGAAGGTAATAGCAGGATTACTTGCATTAAGTGCATTGGTTATGGCGGATAGTGCAAAAGACGTGTTAAGAAAAGCAAGGGAAGACTATTATAAACAGCAGAAGGAAATGTCAAAGCCCGTAAAAGAGAAAAAAGTACCTGAAAAAGCAGCGAAAAAGGAAATGAAAGCGACTTCAGGAGAAATGACGGAAGAAACGGTAATGGTAGAAGAGGAAACGGCAGAAGAAGTAAAACCTAAGACACCGATGGAAAAGCTTGAGTACAATGCAGCAAAG
>JAUNKI010000046.1 GCA_030532815.1 Leptotrichiaceae bacterium | reverse complement strand
AACATATGATGTATTTAAATATAAACCCCCAATGATTCCAAGTTATATATTCTGAGATTGAATAAAAACATATGATGTATTTAAATACTTCCCTTGTATCTTTTTGATTAATAAGAGAGGTAAATTGAATAAAAACATATGATGTATTTAAATAGACATAAGCATTGTAAATGGAGACTTTAGTCCGAGATTGAATAAAAACATATGATGTATTTAAATATTAATGCATAATTCTCCTGTAATCCCCACAGAATGTATTGAATAAAAACATATGATGTATTTAAATAAACCTATTAAAGGAATTATCATAGCTGGCGTGTCGATTGAATAAAAACATATGATGTATTTAAACCTTGAAGGGTTCACTTCAATAAAGGATGTAAAAAATATTGAATAAAAACATATGATGTATTTAAATAGTTCCGGTCTTTTATCTTCTAATGTTACAAGTGTGATTGAATAAAAACATACGATGTATTTAAAGAAGGCAACAGCTTCGTTGAAGAAATTCAATTAATGAATTGAATAAAAACAAAATCAGTATTGAATGAAAAGAAGAGACAATCAAAGTATTTTCAGACTACAATCATTGGGATTACATCTAATTTGGCAATTTATTTTTAGAAAAAACATAAATACACCATATTTGAAAAAAAAATAAAAAAATATGATAAAAAATGAAAAAAATGATTGACTTTGAAAAAAATAAAGTATATTATAAGTATAGAAATTCAAAATATAAAAAGAGGAAGTAAAATATGCTGGAAATAGACAGATTTGAAAAAATAATGTCGGAACTTGATAAAAAAGGCAGGCTTTCTTATCAGGAACTGGACAGAATAATGGATGTTTCTCCATCAACTGTCAGAAGAGATGTGGAAAAAATGTATTTAAAGGGGCTTCTTCTCAAAATAAAAGGAGGAGTATGTCAGCATAAAAAGCTAAATTTTGATGTTGAAGTAAAAGACAGATTTAAAGAAAATATTGCTGAAAAAAAAGAGATAGCTGAAAAAGTATCGGAAGTTTTAAAATCAGGAGAATTTATATATTTGGACGCAGGGACAACAGTTTTTTATCTAATAGAAAAACTTAAAAATATGAATATTACAGTTGTGACAAATGGGCTTATGCATATTGAGCAACTGATTAAATACAATATTAAAACTACTATACTGGGAGGAGAAATAAAACAATCCACAAAAGCGGTAGTAGGTGTTGAAGCTATGACTTTCTTGAATAAATACAGATTTGACAAATGTTTTATAGGAGTGAACGGAATAAGCATGGAAAACGGACTGACTACTCCTGAAATTAATGAAGCGGCAATTAAGAAACGGGTAATTGAATTGTCTCGAGAAAAGTATATTTTAGCAGATAAAGGAAAATTCAACAAAATTTCAAATGTTAAGTTTTCGGATTTGGAAGACTGTAAAATTATAACGACCAGACAGGCTATTAAAGAAAATAATAGATATAAAAAATATTTTTATTAGTACAGAAAATAATGATTAATCGGAACTTTAGTCAGAACTAATGAAAAAAGTCCGACATCGGATATTTGAAAGTATTAATGTGAAAAGGAGGAAAGATGATTTATACATTAACTTTAAATCCTGCTCTTGATTATGATATGTATATTAATGAAGAACTGAAAACAGAGCATTTGAATCTTGCAGATAAAATAAATTTCAGAGCAGGCGGAAAAGGGATAAACGTATCAAAAGTTCTTAAGAATCTTTGTGTAGAGTCAACAGCAATGGGATATATCGGTGGATTTACAGGGGATTTCATAATAAAAGATTTGAAAAATGACGGTATAAAGTCTGAATTTGTGGAACTTGAAGGCAATACAAGAATTAATGTGAAAATAAATGGAAGTGATAAAGAAACGGAAATAAACGGTGTTTCTCCCGAAATTCCGAAAATAAGACAGAAACAACTTGCTGAAAAAATTTCACATTTAAAAAACGGGGATATACTCGTCTTATCGGGTAGTATACCTGAAACTGTAAGCAAAAAAATATATAGAGAACTTTCAGAAAATATAAAGGCAGATGTAAAAATTGTACTTGATACGAGGGGCAATCTGCTACAGGATAACATATATAATAATTTTTTTATTAAGCCCAATATACATGAGCTTAGAGATATGTTCGGTGAAAAATTGGAAACAAAAGAGGAAATTGTAAAAAAATGTTCGTTTTTCTTGGAAAGAGGAGTCAAAAATGTAATTATTTCGCAGGGCAGTAGTGGGGCACTGCTCGTAAACGAGGAATTTATACTGGAAGCTTCCGTACCTAAAGGGGAACTTATAAATTCAATAGGTGCAGGAGATTCTATGGTGGCAGGCTTTATAGCGGGGCATGTAAAGAAAATGTCAATAGAGGAAGCATTCAGATTGGCGGTGGCTGCAGGAAGTGCAACGGCATATTCTTATGGTCTGGCAGAAAAAGAGTTTATTGAAAAATTATATGAAGAAATAAATATTGTTAAGGAAGGTGTGTAAACTTATGAAAATTTCAGATTTACTCATAAAAGAAAGAATTAATCTCGATTTGCAGTCTGCCGACAAGGAGAATGTAATAAGGGAAATAGCGAAACTGCATGACAATACGGGGATTTTAAAAGATTATGAAGGATATGTGGGAGCACTAAAAGCAAGGGAAAAACAAAGTTCCACAGCACTCGAAGAAGGAATTGCCATACCTCACGCAAAAACGGAATATGTAAAAACCGCCGCTCTTGCCATGGGAAGATCTTCAAGGGGAATAGAATACGGTTCAATGGACGGAGAGCCGTCAAAACTGTTTTTCATGATAGCTGCACCCGAAGGGGCTGACAATACACACATAGAAACTTTAGCAAGACTGACACAACTGCTGTTGGACGATGACTTTAAAGCAAGTCTTGAAAAAGCGGAAAACGCTGAAGAAGTATTGGAAGTAATAAACAGAAAAGAAGCTGAAAAACTGGAAAATGAAAAAACGGAAAAATCAGTATCTGTTCCAAAGGAAGATGAAGTTTACATAGTAGCGGCAACAGCATGTCCTACAGGGATAGCTCATACATACATGGCTGAAGAAGCACTGAAAAATGCAGCAGCTGAAATGGGGATTAAAATAAAAGTAGAAACAAACGGAACAGACGGAAGAAAAAATGAACTTACTGCAGAAGATATAAAAGCAGCTAAGGGAGTTATTCTTGCAGTGGACAGAAATATAGAAACCGAAAGATTTAACGGAAAGCCTTTAATAAAAGTAGGGGCAAGGGAAGGTATAAACAATGCTAAAGGACTTATACAGAAAGTCCTCGACGGAAATCTTCCAAAATATACGGCGTCTTCTGTAATGGAAGGAAGTCCAAAATCCGATGAAAAAACAGGATTTTACAAACATCTTATGAGTGGAGTATCATATATGCTTCCTCTCGTAATAAGCGGAGGAATTCTGATAGCACTTGCATTTCTTGCAGATACACTCGCAGGGAACGGAAATGCAGGTTCAGACTACGGTTCAAAATCATATATGGCGAAAAAGCTTATGACAGTGGGAGGAGCGGCATTCGGACTGTTTGTACCTATTCTGGGAGGTTACATAGCTTTCAGTATAGGTGACAGGGCTGCACTGACAGCCGGACTTGTAGCCGGAGCATTGGCAAGTGCCGGCGGATCAGGATTTTTAGGAGCAATTGCCGGAGGAATACTGGCAGGTTATGTTGTAAAGTTTCTGATTCAGGCATTAAAAGGATTGCCTAAATCAGTAAGCGGACTGAAAATGATACTTTTATATCCTGTATTGTCGGTACTTATTGTAGGAGTAACAATGCTTCTTGTGTTAAATCCCATTGTATCGATAATAAATGACGGAATGAACTCGTATCTTGCTTCTATGAGCGGTTCAAGTAAAGTCCTTCTCGGGCTGATATTGGGAGGAATGATGGCTGTGGATATGGGAGGACCTATAAATAAAGCGGCTTACGTTTTCGGTACGGGAACTCTTGCAGCAACTATAAATTCAGGAGGAAGCGAAGCAATGGCAGCAGTTATGGCAGGAGGAATGGTTCCCCCACTGGCAATAGCAATAGCTTCATCATTATTTAAAAATAAATTTACCGAACAGGAGAGAGAAGCAGGTCTGACTAACTATGTAATGGGACTTTCATTTATTACTGAAGGGGCGATACCTTATGCAGCAGCAGATCCGGGAAGAGTAATACCTGCAAATATTGTAGGTTCGGCAATAGCAGGAGGGCTGACAATGTTATTCAGCATTAAAATACCTGCTCCGCACGGAGGAATACTCGTGATGGCACTGAGTAACAACTTTATAATGTATTTAATTGCAATAGCTGTAGGAAGCATAGTTTCAGCCGTACTTTTAGGTATACTGAAAAAAAGTTTGAAGTAAAATAAGTTAAAATAAAATTACTTAATAATTAAATTAATAAAAAATATGAATAACTGAAAAATAGGAAAAACACTCTAAAATACTAATGAAAATAATATTGTTTCATAAAAAGGGTGTTTTTTCTTTATAAAAAATATTTGAAAAATATTTGAATATAGGGTACTATTAAATATAGAGAATAAAAAATTAAATAAATTTTAAGGAGAGAGGAATTGGAAGAAGATAAAGTTTTATTGAAAATCAATAACTTATATACGAGTTTCCGTATTAAAGATGATTATTATCCGGCAGTTGACAATGTATCACTTGAACTGAAAAAAAATGAAATACTGGCAATTGTCGGAGAATCAGGCTGTGGAAAAAGTACACTTGCCACTTCCGTTATGGGGTTGCATAACCCTTTAAATACAAAAATTGAAGGTGAAATTATTTATAACGGAAAAAACTTACTGACTTTAAATGAGAACGGATATAATGATATAAGAGGAAATGAAATAGGAATGATATTTCAGGATCCTCTGTCAGCATTAAATCCTCTTATGAGAGTGGAAGAACAGATTGAAGAAGGAATGATTTATCATACAAAAATGAACTCGGAAGAAAGAAAACAACGGGTTTATGAACTGTTACAGCAAGTGGGAATACCCAATCATAAACGGGTTGCCAGACAGTTTCCCCACGAGCTTTCAGGAGGAATGAGACAGCGTGTAATGATAGCCATTGCACTTTCATGTAAACCTCCTATTATAATAGCTGATGAGCCTACAACAGCTCTTGATGTTACAATACAGGCACAAATACTTGATCTGCTCAAATCACTGCAAAATGAAATACATGCAGGTATTATTCTGATTACCCATGATTTGGGAGTTGTAGCTGAAATGGCTGACAGAGTGGCGGTAATGTATGCAGGGGAAATAGTGGAAATTGCACCGGTAAATGAGCTTTTTAACAACCCTAAGCACCCTTATACGAGATCTTTGCTGAATTCCATACCGCAATTGGATCATCAGGCTGAAGAACTTCATGTTATACAGGGAGTAGTGCCGTCATTAACGAAACTGAAAAGAACAGGATGCAGATTTGCTCCGAGAATTCCTTGGGTTGCTGAAAGTGAGCATGAAGAACATCCTGAACTGCATGAAGTGTCGCCGAAACATTTTGTAAGATGCAGCTGTTGGAAAAATTTTTATTTTAATTCGGAAAATAAATCAAATAATGAAAATATACAGGAAGAGAACAAAATAAATTATTCTGAAACGGAGGGAAGTTAAAATGAGCTTTCTGGATATAAAGGGATTAAAGGTTCATTATCCCATTCGCGGAGGATTTTTCAATAAAATAATGGACTATGTTTATGCTGTGGACGGAATAGATATGTCCATTGAAAGAGGAAAGACATACGGTCTTGTAGGAGAGTCAGGTTCAGGAAAATCAACTATAGGAAAAGCCATTATAGGACTTGAGAAAATAAAAGAGGGAATAATTACATATGAAGGGAAAAAAATCGATAAAAAATTCAGAGACAGAAAATCGGATTATAACAGAAATGTTCAGATGATTTTTCAGGATTCAATGTCGAGTTTAAACCCGAAAAAGCGTGTGATCGATATTATTGCAGAATCTTTAAGAAACTTTGAAAACCTGACTTTGGATGAAGAAAGAAGAAAAGTTTCCGAATTGCTGGAAATTGTCGGAATGAGTGATGATGCACTATATAAATATCCTCATGAATTTTCAGGGGGACAGAGGCAGAGACTGGGAGTGGCAAGAGCGGTAGCAACAAAGCCGAAACTGATAATAGCCGATGAACCTGTTTCAGCCCTTGATTTGTCAGTTCAGGCACAAGTTCTGAATTATATGAAGGAAATTCAGAAACAGTTCGGACTGAGCTATCTGTTCATATCCCATGATTTAGGTGTGGTAAAGCACATGTGTGACTATATGGCGATAATGTACAGAGGACGTTTCGTTGAAAAAGGAACGAGAGAAGACATATACAACAACCCTAAACATATATATACAAAAAGACTGATTGCGGCTATTCCTGAAGTGAACCCTAATCACAGAGTTCAAAATAAGGAAAACAGAATTGCTGTTGAAAAGGAATATAAAGAAAATGAGTTGGAATATTATAATGAAAACGGAAAAGTTTATGATTTGAAAAAATTAAGCGATACTCATTATGCAGCATTGGCACATGAAGTTAAAGGAGGAGATTAAAAAATGTGGAAAACGGTATTGAGAAGAGTTTTAATAATGCTGCCCCAGCTGTTTATTCTGAGTATAATAATCTTCATTCTTGCAAAACTGATGCCGGGAGATCCTTTTACAGGGCTTATAACACCCCAGACAGACCCTGCGGCACTGGAAGAACTGAGAAGAAAAGCGGGATTTTACGATCCGTGGCATATTCAGTATATAAGATGGATGAAAAATGCCTTTCAGGGAAATTTCGGAATGAGCTATGCATATAAAATACCCGTAAAAACTTTAATAGGACAGAGAGCCAGCAATACATTCATACTTTCTATTGTCAGTGTCACACTTATGTACTGTATAGCGGTTCCTTTTGGAGTACTGGCAGGAAGATATCAGAATTCTGTACTTGACAGAGCGGTTACTTTTTACAATTATGTGAGTTATGCTATTCCTACATATGTATTATCTCTGATAATGCTCTGGTTTTTCGGGTATACATTAGGATGGTTTCCGAAAACAGGGTCAGTCACTATCGGTCTTGATCCGGGAACATTCAAATATTTCATTGACAGAATACACCATATAATTCTGCCGGCAATGACTTATGCGTTACTTGCAACTACAAGTACGATACAATATCTGAGAAATGAAGTAATAGACGCAAAATCACTTGATTATGTGAAAACTGCCAGAAGTAAGGGAGTACCTGAAAAGAAGGTATATTCAAAACATATATTCAGAAATTCCATATTACCCATAGCGGCATTTTTCGGTTATACAATAACAGGATTGCTCGGCGGTTCAATATTTATCGAGCAGATATACAGTTATCCGGGAATGGGGAATCTTTTTATAAGTTCCATAGCTACAAGGGATTACAGTGTAGTAACTTCACTTATACTGCTGTACGGATTTTTAACATTAATGGGAAGTCTGCTGTCGGATATTATCCTAAGCATAGTTGACCCGAGAATAAGAATAGAGTAGGTGATATGTACAATGGAAAAAACAAATAAAAATAAAAAAGAAAATAATATACAGATGAGTGAAAAACCTACAGGTTTCAGTGTCATTGCACGGGAAATAAAAAAGGATAAACTTGCAATGGTATCATTGGGAGTATTGACAATACTGTTTATTACGGTATTTGTCGGTGCGGCGTTACTGGATCAGGAAAAAGTAATGGAAGTTTCACTGCTTGACAAATATGCTGCTCCCGGAGAAGGGTTCTGGTTGGGAGCCGATGCAGGCGGACGGAGCATTCTCGGACAGTTGGTCATAGGAGCGAGAAACTCCATTGTAGTAGGATTTGCAGTAACGTTTTTTACATCGATAATAGGTATTACGGTAGGACTTATAACAGGATATTACGGCGGGACAATAGATAACATAATAATGAGAATAGTGGATTTTATAACAGTTCTGCCTACACTTATGCTTATTATAGTATTTGTAACAATTGTACCGAAATACAATCTTTACACTTTCATTTTTATAATGAGCATATTTTACTGGACGGGAATAACAAGACTTATAAGAAGTAAAGTACTGACTGAAAGCAGAAGAGACTATGTACTGGCATCAAAAACAATGGGGACAAGTGATTTTAAAATACTGCTCAGGGAAATTCTGCCTAATATAAGTTCTATAATTATAGTAAATTCCACGTTGAATCTGGCAGGAAATATAGGAATAGAAACCGGACTGACATTTTTAGGATTCGGATTTCCTCCTGCGACACCGAGCTTAGGTACGTTGGTGGGGTATGCTACGGACCCTGAAGTACTTTCATCAAAGCTGTGGATATGGCTGCCTGCCTCATTACTTATTCTCATTATGATGCTGTCGATAAATTACATAGGTCAGGCATTGAAAAGAGCCGCAGATGCAAGACAGAGATTAGGATAGTTTGTAAAAGAAATTCAAATAAAATATGGAAAAGGAGAAATTCAAAATGAAACGAAAAAATCTTTTTTTGGTACTTGTAATTTCAATTATGTTATTGGCAGTTTCGTGCGGTCCGGGAAAAAAGAAAAGTGAAAGCGGCGGCGAAAAAATTGAGACTCTAAAATTTCCTATAGCGGTGGAAAATAATGAAAAAGCTGTAGAAGGCGGTATTTTAAAAGTTGCATTAGTAAGATCAGATCCTTTAGTGGGAGTTTTAAATGAAAGTTTATATGAAGACGGCTCAGACGGCAGAATTATTGCCGCTTTTGTAGGAAGTGCCCTGTTTGACAGAAATGATGATTTTGAAATAACTGATACGGGAGCTGCGACATTAACGGTAGATATACCCAATAAAAAAGCCGTAATCAAAATAAAAGATAATGTAAAATGGAGTGACGGTCAGCCGTTAGTGGCAGATGACGTAATATATCCTTATGAAGTAGTAGGTCATAAAGATTATACAGGCGTGAGATACGATGATGAAAGTAAAAGAATAATAGGAATAGAAGATTACCATAACGGAAAATCCGAAACAATTTCAGGAATTAAAAAAATAGACGATAAAACAGTAGAAATATCATTTAAGGAATTGGGACAGGGAATTTATACAATAGGAAACGGATTGATAGGACATGCACTGCCTAAACATCAGATAAAGGATATTCCTATAAAAGATTTGGTTTCAAATGAAAAATCAAGAACATATTTAGTAACAACGGGTCCTTATTATGTAGCAAAATCAGTACACGGAGAAAGTCTCGAACTGAAAGCGAATCCTCATTATTTCAAAGGGAAACCGAAAATTGAAACAGTGACTGTACAGGTAGTAAATCCGCAGACGATAGTTGCTGCATTAAAAGCGGGAGAATATGATTTTGCATATGATATTCCGTCTGATGCTTATAAAATATATAAAGATTTGGATAATCTGAATATAATCGGACGACAGGATCTGTATTATTCATATATGGGCTTTAATTTAGGGCATTTTGATAAGGAAAAGGGAGAAAATGTAACAGATCCCAACGCAAAAATGGGAGATATAAAATTAAGAAAAGCTCTTGCATACGGACTTAATATAGATGAAATAATAAATGCATTTTATCACGGACTGAGAGAAAGAGCTACATCATCAGTACCTCCGGTATTTAAGAAATACTTTCCTGAAGGACTTGAAGGGTATCCTTATAATCCTGAAAAAGCAAAGCAGCTGTTAGATGAAGCAGGATATAAAGATGTGGACGGTGACGGGTACAGAGAA
Source organism: Leptotrichiaceae bacterium (assembly GCA_030532815.1). Lineage (GTDB taxonomy): Bacteria > Fusobacteriota > Fusobacteriia > Fusobacteriales > Leptotrichiaceae > Pseudoleptotrichia. Next base: position 2,632 of record JAUNKI010000046.1, on the reverse strand, counting down.
GATAAAAACGGAAAACCTTTTGAAGTAAGAATAGCGGCAATGGCCGGAGGAGATATAGCTGAGCCGTTGGCACAGTCCTATATCCAAAATTGGAAGAATATAGGGATAAAAGCTGTGTTATCCTCAGGAAGATTAATGGAAAGAAATAATTTCTATGATAAAGTTCAGGCAAATGATAAGGAGATAGATGTATTCTTTGGAGCATGGAATGTGGGAACAAACTTAAATCCTTTTGAATCAAAAGGAAGAACAGCTCAGTTTAATCTGACACGTTTCGTATTTGAAGAAAATGACAAGCTTATGGCTGAAATAGCAGGAGAAAAATCTTTAACAGTAGAAGGATATAAAGCCGAAGCATATAAAAAATGGCAGGAATATTACATAGATCAGGCAGTGGAAGTTCCGCTAATGTATAAATACGGAGTATTTCCTGTAAATAAAAGAGTAAAAAATTTCGGTCTTTACAATAATGATTACGAAGGTGGAGTACATCTGATAGAGCTTACAGCAAAAGAACCGATAAAAAGCAATAAATAATTAAATAAAGAATAATATAAATAATTTATGCCGGCAAAAATAAAATATATGATTGCCGGCATAAAAAATATTGACTTTATTTATATATAGTATATAATATAAGGTATATAAAAGATTAAAAAAATATTTTAACAAAGACAGGCATAATTTTATTAATTATTCTGCCAAATAAAATTTAGGAGGAAAGAAGGGTATGAAAAAAAAGAATATAATTTTAGGTTTTATTCTGTCAGTTATGCTGTTACTGACAGCATGCGGACCGGGAGAGAGAAAAAGTTCGGGGGGGGGCGGAGTGGACGGCTCCAAATTTCCGAAAGAAACTGTAAATGATGCAAAAGCTGTAGAAGGGGCTACTTTAAAAGTAGCACTGGTAACGGATTCTCCTATTAAGGGAGTTTTAAATGAAGCGTTTTATGAAGACGGATATGACGGAGAAATAATAGATTATTTTGTCGGTTCGGAATTATTTGATACTGACAGCAATTTTGAAATAACAGACACAGGAGCTGCCACTTTAACCGTAGACGGAGATAACAAGAAAGCCGTAATAAAGATAAAAGACGGTGTAAAATGGAGTGACGGTCAGCCTCTGACTGCCGATGACGTAATATACGCCTATGAAATTATAGGTCATAAAGACTATACAGGTGTAAGATATGATGAAGAAAAAAAGAAAATAGTAGGAATAGAAGATTACCATAACGGAAAAGCGGAAACAATTTCAGGAATAAAGAAAATAGATGACAAAACTGTGGAAATGAGCTTTACTGAAATGGGACAGGGAATTTATACTGTAGGAAACGGTCTTGTAAATTATCCTCTTCCTAAACATCATTTAAAAGATGTTCCTGTGAAGGATATGGTTTCTTCGGAAAAAATAAGAAGCAACATAGTAACATTAGGGCCATATATTCCTGTTAAAATAGTACAGGGAGAAAGTATCGAATTTAAAGCAAATGAACATTATCACAAAGGAAAAGCCAAAACTGAAAAGGCGACTATACAGGTAGTAAACTCAAAGACAATAAGTGCTGCTCTGAAATCAGGAGAATATGATATAGCACTGCAGATTAGAGGAGATCTTTATAATACTTTCAAGGATTTGGACAATATAACGGTATTGGGAAGACAGGAACTGTATTATTCATATATGGGCTTTAAATTAGGTCACTATGACAAGGAAAAAAAGGAAAATATAACAAATCCTGATGCAAAAATGAATGATATAAAATTAAGACAGGCACTTGCCTATGCTCTCAATGTGGACGAAATGACAAAAGTGTTTTATCACGGACTAAGAGAAAGAGCTACTTCTGCCGTTCCTCCTGTATTTAAAAAATATTATCCTGAAGGAATGAAAGGATATCCGTATGACCCTGAAAAAGCAAAGCAGCTGTTGGATGAGGCAGGTTATAAAGATGTGGATGGTGACGGCTTTAGAGAAGATAAAAACGGAAAACCTTTTGAAGTAAGAATAGCGGCAATGGCGGGAGGAGATATAGCTGAACCGTTAGTACAGTTCTATATCCAGGAATGGAAAAAAGTCGGGATAAAAGGCGTACTGACTACAGGAAGATTAATAGAATTCAACAGTTTTTATGAGAAAGTCAAAGCGGACGATAAAGAAATAGACGTATTCTTTGCGGCATGGGGAGTAGGGTCAAACCTGAATCCTTACGGGTTGAAAGGACGTTCCGCTCAGTTTAACTATACACGTTTCGTATCTGAGGAAAATGATAGACTCATGGCTGAAACAGCAGGAGAAAAAGCATTGAAAGTTCCGGGATATAAAGCCGAAGCATATAAAAAATGGCAGGAATATTATATAGAACAGGCTACTGAAGTACCTTTAACTTACAGATATGAATTATTCCCTGTAAATAAAAGAGTAAAAAATTATAACACTACATATGATAAAAGTGTTTGGGGAATGCACCTTGTGGAATTAACTGAAAAAGATCCTGTAAAAGCAAGTAAATAAAATAGAAAATATCGATAATAAAATTTTTATTATCGATATTTTTTTGTGACGATATTATCCAAACTTTTTTGGAAAAAAGTTTGACAAAAAACCACCAACTCAAATTATTTCTAA